>JAYSPJ010000584.1:0-4163 GCA_043722155.1 Bradyrhizobium sp. | reverse complement strand
GGTCGCGGTCGATGCCGATCACGCGGGTTCCCGCGACGTCGAGGATGGCCCGGCTGTACCCGCCGGCCCCGAAGGTGGCGTCGACATAGACCCCGCCGTCGCGGGGACGAAGCAGCTCGATCGCCTCGCGGCCGAGCACGGGGATATGACGCTGGCCAGCCGGATTCATGCCCCGGCTCCGGGCGCGGTCCGGGATAAACTGCGGAAACTGGACGCGAACGGCCCCATTGCGCCTCAAATGTCTGCGCTTCGCCGGGCTTGTCCGGGCAAAAAGCGCCGTTCGAAAGGAAACCCTCGGCGAGCCACGATTGCCGCTTCCCTGGGTGTCCCGTCGCAAACCCGGAGTTCCCGACGGAATGTGCTGGGCTGCCATGGGATTTCGAACGTCAATTGCGGCCTCGGCCGTCCCCAAACCGGTTCGGCTCTTCACCACTTAGTAACGTCAGTTAGCGTTAAGAAAGCGTTGCTGGATTTGGGTGGATTTCGGTGTCAACCGGACCGCGCAGCCATCCCCTGCGCAAGGCGCGTGCAATCATCCCGATCGGGCCGCCTCAAGTGATGCTTCCCGCACACACCCGGCTAAAATGCGCAGCGGCGGCCGGCGCGCGGATTGCGCCGATGACGAGGTAAAGGAATAGTAAATGAGGTTCGCCTTGAAGGCGCACCGTTGCCGTTCTCCTGCCCGGTTTGACCTGTCCTATGCCGCTCGGTTCGTTCGCATCTGTTGGTATTGATTCGAGGCGTCGCGCCGTCCCGCTTCCCAGGACCAACGCGAACATGAAGACCTTTACCCCCGATTCCTCGATCGCTTCCGACGTCATCCCGTCGGCCAACTACGGCGAGCGGAACAAGGGCCGTTTGCCCGACATGATCGTGCTGCACTACACCGGCATGCCCGACGTCGAAGGCGCGATCGCGCAGCTGTGCACGGCGGGCACCGACGTTTCGGCGCATTACATCGTGCTGGAGGACGGCCGCATCGTGCAGTGCGTGCCGGAAGCCAAGCGCGCCTGGCATGCCGGCGTGGCGGCCTGGGCCGGCGAGGAAGACATCAACTCCTGTTCGATCGGCGTCGAGATCGTCAATCGCGGCCATGACTGGGGCTATCCGGATTTTCCGCTGCGCCAGATCGCCGCCGTGATCGCGCTGTGCCGGGGCATCATGCTGCGCCGCCAGGTGCCGACGCATCGCGTGCTCGCCCATTCCGATGTCGCCCCGGCCCGCAAGAAGGACCCCGGCGAGAAATTTCCCTGGCATTCGCTGGCCAATTCGGGCGTCGGCCACTGGGTGCAGCCGGCCCCGATCGTGCGCGGCGAACCGCTCAAGCTCGGCAGCACCGGCGACGACGTGCTCGGCCTGCAGCAGGCGCTGGCCAAATACGGCTATGGCATCCCGACTTCCGGAAAATACGACGGCCCCACCATGGAAGCGGTCGCCGCCTTCCAGCGCCACTTCCGCCCCGCCCGCGTCGACGGCGTCGCCGATCATTCGACGCTGGTCACGCTGCAGGCGCTGCTGGCCAGCCTGCCGGCCGAGGCGATGGCCGTCGCGGCAAGGTAGCGCCGAACATTTCGGCGAGACGATTTGACCTCCCTCAAGCCCGACGGACGCGTTTTCGGCGACAAGCCGCGCTAGCGGCATGAGCACGGAAATGAACGATGTCATTTGAGCGCGTTCTGCGCTGGGCACTGGTTGCGATCGCCATTGCGGGATTGTCGGCGGGAATTCTCGCCTGGCTGGCCGGTCGGCCGGCCCTCGCCGATCTCTGCTGGACGCTGGCGACCATACCCGTGGTCGCGGGACTGGCGGTCTCGATTATCAGGGATTTCCTCGCGGGCCGCTTCGGCGTCGATGCGATCGCGCTGGTGTCGATGAGCGCGGCGCTGGCGCTCGGTCAGCCGCTGGCCGGCGCCGTTGTCGCCCTGATGTATTCCGGCGGCAACGTGCTCGAGGATATCGCGATCGCCCGTGCCGAGCATGATTTGCGCTCGCTGGTCGATCGCGCGCCCCGCGAGGCCCGCCGCTGCGTCGATGGCCGCATCGAGCAAGTGCCGGTGGACGCGGTAGCCGTCGGCGACCGGCTGCTGGTGCATGCCGGCGAGGTCGTTCCGGTCGACGGCGTCCTCACCTCGGGCGCGGCTGTGATCGACGAGTCGGCATTGACAGGCGAACCGATCCCGGTGGCCAGGGCGCGCGGCGCCGCCATCCTGTCCGGCGCCCTCAACGCCGGCGAGACCTTCGAGATGACGGTGACCGCGGTCGCCGGCGAAAGCACCTATGCCGGCATCGTGCGGATGGTGACCGCGGCGCAGACCGCGAAAGCGCCGTTCGTGCGGCTGGCCGACCGCTACGCGCTGGTTTTCCTGCCGGTCACGCTCGCGCTGGCGCTGGTGGCGTGGTGGATTTCGGGCGATCTGCTGCGCAGCCTCGCGGTGCTGGTGGCGGCGACGCCGTGTCCGCTGATTCTGGCCGCACCCGTCGCTTTCATCGCGGGCGTCGCCCGGGCGGCGCGGCGCGGCATTCTGGTCAAGGGCGGCGGCCCGCTGGAGGCGCTGGCGCGCGCGCATACCGTGCTGTTCGACAAGACCGGGCCGCTGACGGTCGGCGGCGCGCGGCTGCTATCGGTCGAGGTGGCGCCGGGCGAGACCGCCGAAGAGGTATTGCTGCTCGGCGCCTCGCTCGAACAGGCGTCGCATCACGTGATCGCGGGCGCCATCGTGCAGGCCGGCACCGAGCGCGGCCTGAGCCTGAAGCTGCCGGAGCAGGTCAGGGAATCCATGGGCTCGGGCCTGCACGGCGTGATCGAGGGACGGCGCGTGAGCGCCGGTTCGCGCGAAATGATTCTTGCCGGCGGACCGATTCCGGAATGGGCGACACGGGCGATCCGGCGCGCCTCGTGGCGGTCGGCGCTGATCGTATTCGTCGCGGTCGAAGGACGGCCGATCGGCGCCTTGCTGCTCGCCGACGAACTTCGTCCCGATACGCCGCGGGCGATCCGGCTGCTGCGCGAGGCCGGCATTGCCCGCATCGTCATGGTCACCGGCGACCGCGCTGGCGCCGCGCAGGCGATCGGCTCAGCGCTCGATCTCGATTCGGTGCTGGCCGAACGCGTTCCCTCCGACAAGGTCGACGCGGTGCGCTCCGAGCAGCGGCTGCATCCGACCATCATGGTCGGCGACGGCATCAACGACGCCCCGGCGCTGGCGGCGGCCGACGTCGGGATCGCGCTCGGCGCCCGCGGCGCCAGCGCCTCGTCGGAAGCCGCCGACGTGGTGATCCTCGCCGACCGGCTCGACCGGGTCGGCGAGGCGATCGCGATCGCGCAGCGCGCGCGGCGGATCGCCATCGAAAGCATCGTCGCGGGCATGGCGCTTTCGATCCTCGCCATGCTGGCGGCAACCTTCGGCTGGCTGCTGCCGGTCCCGGCGGCGATCGTTCAGGAAGTGATCGACGTCGCCGTGATCCTCAATGCGCTGCGCGCGCTGAACCCGGGTTACGGCCCCTCCGGCGGAACCATGACCGCCGCGGCAGGACGCGAGCTGCATCGCAATCACCTGGCGCTGATCGGCCATCTCGACCGGCTGCGATCGATCGTCGATGCGCTCGACGATGCCATCCCGGAGAGCGCGGCAGCCTTGATCGTCGAGGCGAACCAGGTGGTTCAGGACCAGGTGGTCGCCCATGAGCGCGACGACGAGGGCCACGTCTATCCACAGCTCGCCAAGGTCTTGAGGGAGAGCCACGGCCTCTCCGCCATGAGCCGGGCGCACCGCGAGATCCTGCATCTCGCCCGCCTGCTCGCCCGCGTCGCCGAGGACCTGCCGTCGGAAAAGGTCGACCGCTATCTCATTCGCGACGCCCAGCGGCTGATCGAGGCGGTCGAAACGCTGGTGCGCCTCCACACCGCGCAGGAGGAGGACATCTACGAGGCCGTCGCGGCGCGGTAGGACAAGGCGAGCGGCAGCAGCCCCAAACCAAAAATATCGAAAACAACCCCATGCAAAGTAACCAGCCGGGGGCTTGCCAGCAACTTGACGCGACGGTCTGGAACCCCCATCACAGGGCCGTCAGTCGGCCGGACGGCCGCTCCCGCTACGGTCGAAAGGCTGCGGGAGAGGAAAGTCCGGGCTCCATCGACATACGGTGCCGGATAACGTCCGGCG
>JAYSPJ010000583.1:0-3562 GCA_043722155.1 Bradyrhizobium sp. | reverse complement strand
CGTAGTCTCCAGTCCGACGCTTCAACGCCGGATGATTCGAGGTTCATCACCCCGGAGACTACGCCAACCTCAATTCCAACCAACTCCGCGACGGGACCCGTCGGCGGCCCATCTGTAGAATGGATGCGCATTCGGACCCTTCACCATGGCCTTTGCCGCGATCGGGAAGGTAACCCCATAATGCTGCTGCGCGGTGTTCGCGATCTCGCTCGTGCCGCCGGGCTCCTGTCCCCCGAAATCGTTCGAGGGAACGCCCAATATCATCAGGCCCCGGCCGTGAAACTCCGTCCACAACTCCTGCAACCCGGCATATTGCGGGGTGTAGCCGCATAACGACGCCGTATTGACCACCAGGAGCGGACGGCCGGCATAATCGGCAAGCCGGATATCGCCGCCGGCGAGCGCGGGAAACGAAAAGACATAGGCTGACATCCGGCTGACGGCGGCCTGCGCCGAAGCGGTCCGTGTCGAGGCCGGGCCTGCGATCGCGGCGAGCACGGCGGTAAGGATTGTCCTGCGGTCGATCATGGTCACCCCTCTCAGGCCAGGCCTCGGGCGAGGATAGCGCAACCGGCGCGCGGTCGCTTTTCAACAAGCCGTTATGACCGGACCGGGCACCAGGGCAGCGGCAACAGTGGAAGGTAATCCCGGTTCCATTCGCAGATCGATTCCGGGCCGCTGCGCTTGGTCGCGTATTTGACCGGGTCGGCCTGGCCGACGGCGATATGCAGTACGGACAGCGCCGTGGCGATCGGATAGGCCCATTTGTGAAAGCCCAGATCGCTCAGGGACTCGAGCAGAATCGCGCATGCGAGGATAATCAGCGGATCGGTGAAGATGAAATATTCCGTTTTCAATCCGCGGCGCACCGTAAGCGTGTCGATTCCGATCGCAGACAGCAGCAGCAGCAGGGCCTGGACCGCGACCAGTCTTTCGCCGCGCGACCACGCATGGACGATGCACGGGACGATCAGCCATGGGAGAAACGTCGTCGGACGCGGCGAGGGATGCAGCACGAAAGTATAGCGCGCAAGCACCGATCCGATCCCATCGAGCAGCGACAGAATTCCCCAGGGACCCGACGCGTTGGCGACGTCGGCTGTGTTGGCATCGGCAAACACCAGCATTTTCTCCAGCGGATTGACGACGGCAATCACGTTGCCGGTGTTGTATTCGAAATTGAGTGCGAGCAGCGCAATCGATGCGCCGGCGGCCATGGTGAACATCGACGCCAGCGTCTCGGCGACGCTGATGCGCCAGATCACGGCATAGACGACCATGCAGCCGCCGATCAGGATCAACAGCGCGGCCTGATAGATGCCGAAGCGACCCAGCAACAGGGCGCGGAACTGGGCGGCTTCCAGCAAGGCGCGATCGAGGCCGGTGGCGATGACAGGCCACGCCGCCGATGCCGCGGCAATGGCGGCGACGGCCGCGACGATCGTTGCCAGCCAGCGCCATGGCGAATGGCGCCAGAACGTCACGCTCGCGCCGGTGCTGCTGCCGAACGGCATGATCAGGATCGGCAGCGCGCCGATCAGCAGGATCGCCTGCACCTTGTTCTCGAGGCCAAGCACGCACAATGCGGCGGCGACCGCCATCGCCAGCGGACGCGCCAGGCTGGCGCGGCGTCCGACCACGATCAGGATCAGCAGCGCGAAGACGACGGGGCAGGCCGCCACCAGTTCGCTGCGCAAGATACGCGAATGCACGGCGACGCCGCCGGAGAATGCGAAGGCAAAGATGGCCATCATCGCGACGCGCCAGTCGCGCACCACGCCGCGGATCAGGCCGGCGAAAATCAGGACGCAGCCGGTCGCGGTCAGCAGGGCCAGCAGACGTCCGGCGCGAACCGCGCTGGTCATGGCGGCGTCGAAGCCGGCCACATCGGACGCCGGCGGAATGGCGGACAGCGTCCAGGCGTCGAGCAGGCCGAGCCCGTGCAGCAGCCGAAACGAGTACTGCACCGAAAGGATGGTGATGTAGGCGGTGTGATCGAAGAACCGCTGCGGCTTGCCGTCGTTGAGGACAAGCGCGTTGTAGATCACCATGAAATCCATGTCGGCGTTGCGCCAGTAGACCAGCGCGTAGCCGAACAGGAAAAACGATGTCGCAAGGCCGGCGACAATGGCCGTCAATCCCCATCGCCAGCCAAGGAAATTGAGCCGGTCGAAGGCGTCTTTCGCGGCAACGATCGGCGGCGCGGCTGTGAGGGTCGGGGTGGGAGGCTCGTTCATGCCGGCGGTCTTAGCTCAGCCGCCGCGCCAAAGCGACGGCGGCCGAACGGTAGGGGGGCTCGTTAGCGCAGCGAAACGATGAAATCCGTGCCTTCGCCGGTTTCGCCGCTTTGGTTGATGCCCTGGTCGGACACCACGATCGAGCTGCCGGTGCCGAGCGCCCCGGCAATGCGCGCCATCACGTCCGGCGGAATTGCTATGCGGTTGAGCGCCTCAGCCGGGCTGTTCGGCACCGGCAACGGCTTCATTTCGGCCGGCACAATGCCCGCGATCTTGCGCCGCCGCGACGAACGCTCGTCGTCACCATTCCTCGGCGCGTTGCGCACCGAGACCGGGAGCGAGACCACCGACCAGCGCAGCACATTGGGATCGTCCTTGTCGACGTCCGCGGTGAACACATGCGTGCCCACAAGGCGGTCGCTCGGCGCGATCGCCACAGGCACGTCGAACAACGGCTTGAAATTCTCCCGCACGTAGAGCTTGCCGTCCTTGCGGCTGACGAACACCGCGATCCGGCCGGCAGGCTTCGGCGGTTCGGGCTTTGCGATCGCCGCGTTATCGGTGTTCGGAAGGCGGGTCTGGTCTTTTTTCACCTCGGCAGCGGCTGGGTGGGCATCGGTCGCCGCGGTGACGCTGTCGTCGGGCTTTGCGCCGGCCTTTTCAACGGTGGTGGGCACTTCAGCCTTCGGCGTCTCCGTCCTGATGTCCTCGGCTTTCGCCTCGGTCCTGGTTTCGTCCGGCCTTGCGCTTTCGCCCGCGGGTCCCTCGGCCCTTACGGCATCGCCGTTCGCCTGCGCCGATACCGCGGGTTCATCCGGCTTTTTTTCTGTCTTGGCAGCCGCTTCGGTGTCGGCGGGCTTGATTTCGGCGATCGCGGCTTCCGACGGCCTGGTTTCGACCGGCGGGTCATCGGATGAAGCAATCCGGTCGGGCTTTGCCGCGGCCGGTTCAGCCTGTGCGCTCGCGGTATCGGATTTCGCCGCAGCGCCAGCGCCGATGGAAGCGGCGTCCGCGGCAATCAGCGGGAGGATGCTGGCCGTCGCGGCGGCTCCCTCGTGCGGCGCGCTGCGAACGGCGTTCGCTGCCGATGACGAGGCATCGGATATCGTGACCGGGGCGTTGGTTGCCGGGATGGCGCTGCTGGCGTCCGCGGTGCGGGTCTGGTCGCGCAACGGCCTCGAAGCGGCGGTCTCGCCCATGACGGGTTTGACGTCGTCGTGGCCGACGGTCGATCGGAGTTCGAGGCTCGCCTCTGAAATCGGGGGCTTGGAAATCGGGGGCTTGATCGTCGCATCGGCGGCCGCGGCCTTGTCGGCTTTCGCGGC
>JAYSPJ010000582.1:0-1514 GCA_043722155.1 Bradyrhizobium sp. | reverse complement strand
TCGAGGATGCGGCCGGCATCCGGGTCGATGCCGAGCTGGCGTAACACGGTATCGACGTCGCGCTGCTGAGCTTCGGCGTCCTCATGCGAGATGTCGCGGACGTGCAAGATCACGTCGGCTTCCAGCACTTCTTCCAGCGTGGCGCGAAACGCCGCCACCAGTTGCGTCGGTAAATTGGAGATGAAGCCGACGGTATCCGACAGCATCGCCTTGCCGCCATGCGGCAGGTTGAGCGCGCGCAAGGTCGGATCCAGCGTCGCGAACAGCATGTCGGCCGCCTGCACGTCGGCGCGGGTCAGGCGGTTGAACAGCGTCGACTTTCCGGCGTTGGTGTAGCCGACCAGCGCCACGACGCGATACGGCACCCGCTTGCGTCCCTCGCGATGCAGTCGCCGCGTCGCCTGGACCTTCTTGATTTCGTTTTCCAGCCGCGCGATGCGATCCCCGATCAGCCGGCGGTCGGCCTCGATCTGGGTTTCGCCGGGTCCCCCCATGAATCCAAAACCGCCGCGCTGGCGCTCCAGATGGGTCCACGAGCGCACCAGCCGGCTGCGCTGATAATTCAGATGCGCGAGTTCGACCTGAAGCGAACCTTCCCTGGTTTTGGCGCGTCGACCGAAAATTTCGAGGATCAACCCGGTCCGGTCGAGCACCTTGGTGTTCCAGGCCTTCTCGAGATTGCGCTGCTGGATCGGCGACAGCGCGCAATCCATCACCACCAGTTCGATGTCATGCCCGGCGATGAGCCCGACGATCTCCTCGACCTTGCCCTTGCCGAGGAAAGTCGCGGGCCTGATCTGGCTGATCGGCGCGATCAGCGCGTCCGCGATCGTAAGGTCAATGGCGCGCGCCAAGCCGACGGCTTCCTCCAGCCGGGCCTCGGAATTGCGCATGGCATGCAAATCCATTGGCGCGTCGGGGTCGCCGCGACGCACACGCAGATAGGGGCCGATGACGACCACCCGCCCTGATTCTTTGCCCCCAACCGACCGCGGGCGGTCGGCGCCCTCTTCAGGATTTCGGGGTTCCAATCAGATCACTCTCAAGCCGGAGCATCCTCACCGCCTTCGAACAACTGGATCGGAGCGCCCGGCATGATGGTCGAGATCGCGTGCTTGTAGACAAGCTGCGAATGACCGTCGCGCCGCAGCAGCAGGCAGAAATTGTCGAACCAGGTGACAATGCCCTGCAGCTTCACTCCATTGACCAGAAATATAGTCAGTGGCGTCTTGGTCTTACGAACGTGATTAAGGAAGGTGTCCTGTAGATTTTGTGCGCGGTCTGCCGCCATTGTTTTTGTCCCGCAGTCTTGATTGCTTCTTTTTATTGAACCGATGGCTGCTCTCTAGCGGAGCCGTCCCCCCGGTTGCCGGCTTCCCCTGAGATCCCCCTCCGAGGGCGCGGCGGTATGATTAGAAGGCAGGCGCGCTTTTTAGGCAAGCCAGTTCGCGCGTCAGGGCCGCGGTACACCGGTGCAATTCTCCGTAATAGCGCGGAAAGACACGAAATTTCTC
>JAYSPJ010000581.1:0-2546 GCA_043722155.1 Bradyrhizobium sp. | reverse complement strand
CAACGGGATCGAGGTCATCGCCAAACCGGCTGACCGTCAGCCCATAACCGCCGCCGCCTGACCGGCCCGGCCGTCACCAAAATTTGGCGATAGCTCGCGCACGGTCCTAAGTTAGCTTAGGCCTTTCCGGCTTCGAGTCTGATTCTCCCGATGGACCATTCCGCGCGCGCCAGCACCTCATCCGCCTCGTTGACGCGCGTCGTCGATGTGCTGGTGCCGGTCGCGCTCAATCAAAATTATTCCTACCGGGTGCCGCGCGGCATGGATTTGAAGCCGGGCGATGTGGTGTGCGTGCCGCTGGGGCCGCGCGAGGTGGTCGCGGTGGTATGGGCGGAAAACGCCAATCCCGATCCGCGGCTGCATAACCGACTCAAGGATGTCGGCGAAAAGCTGGACGTGCCGCCGCTGAAGCAGGAACTGCGCTCGCTCGTCGACTGGGTCGCCAACTACACGCTGTCGGCGCGCGGCATGGTGCTGCGGATGTGCCTGCGGATGGGCGAGCACCTCGGGCCGGAGCGGATGCGGATGGGCGTGCGGCTGGTCGCGGCGGCGCCGAAACGCCTGACGCCGGCCCGGCAGCGGCTGATCGACATTCTGTCGGATGGCCTGCTGCACGGCAAATCCGACGCCGCCAGGGAAGCCGGCGTCAGCGCCGGCGTGATCGACGGCCTGGTCGATGAGGGCACGCTGACGGTAGAGCCGATGCCGCGGGCGCTGGCGCCGCCGGCGCCCGATCCGTCATTCGCCGAGCCCGATTTTTCCAGCCAGCAGCGCGCCGCCGTGGACGCGATGCGGGCCTTGGCGGCCAATGGCAGTTTTCATGTCGCGCTGCTAGACGGCGTCACCGGCTCCGGCAAGACCGAAGTCTATTTCGAGGCGGTCGCGGAGATCATCCGCCGCGGCAAGCAATCGCTGATCCTGATGCCGGAGATCGCGCTGACCGGTCAGTTCCTCGATCGCTTCGCGCTGCGTTTCGGGGTGCGGCCGCTGGAGTGGCATTCCGAACTGACCCCGCGCACGCGGCAACGCAACTGGGCCGCGATCGCGGCGGGCGAAGCGCCCGTGGTGGTGGGCGCGCGCTCCGCGCTGTTTCTGCCCTATGGCAATCTCGGGCTGATCATCGTCGACGAAGAGCACGACCAGGCCTACAAGCAGGACGAGGGCGCGCATTACCACGCCCGCGACATGGCGGTGGTGCGCGCGCATATAGCCAAGATTCCGATCGTGCTGGCGTCGGCGACACCGTCGGTCGAAACCGAGGTCAACGCGCGCAAGGGCCGCTATCAGCGCGTGGTGCTGCCGTCGCGATTCGGCGGCCAGCATATGCCGCATATCGAGGCAATCGATCTGCGCCGGGAAGCGCCGCCGCGCGGCCGCTTCATCTCGCCGCGGCTCGCCGAACACGTCCAGATCGCCATCGAGCGGCGCGAGCAGGCGCTGTTGTTTCTCAATCGCCGCGGCTACGCGCCGCTGACGTTATGCCGGGCCTGCGGCCATCGTTTTGCCTGCACCATCTGCGACGCTTGGCTGGTCGATCACCGCTTTCGCCAGCGCCTGGTCTGTCATCACTGCGGCTTCTCGATGCCGCGTCCGCCGGTCTGTCCGCATTGTCAGGCTGAGGAATCGCTGGTCGCGGTCGGCCCCGGGGTCGAGCGCCTGCAGGAAGAAGCCGCCCAGCTGTTTCCGGATGCGCGCACCATGGTGCTATCGAGCGATCTGATCACCTCGATCGAGACCATGCGCAGCGAATTGAACGAGATCGCCGCAGGCCGCGTCGACATCATCATCGGCACTCAGCTGGTGGCAAAAGGCCATAATTTCCCGCGGCTCAATCTGGTCGGTGTGATCGACGCCGATCTGGGCTTGAGCAACGGCGATCCGCGCGCCGCCGAGCGGACCTTTCAATTGCTCAACCAGGTGATCGGCCGGGCCGGCCGCGACCAGGGCCGCGGCGTCGGCTACTTGCAGACCCACCAGCCCGAACATCCCGTGATGAAGGCGCTGGTGGCGTGCGACCGCGAGGCGTTCTACGCCAGCGAGATCGCGGCACGCGAGCGCACCGGCTACCCGCCGTTCGGCCGGCTCGCAAGCCTGATCATTTCGGCGGGCGACCGGCCCACCGCGGAAGGGTTTGCGCGCAAGCTGGCGGCGATCGCGCCGATCGACGAGCGGATTCAGGTGCTGGGTCCCGCCGAAGCGCCGCTTGCGGTGATCAAGGGCCGCTATCGTTTCCGGCTCCTGATCAAATCGTTGCGCAATGTCGACCTGTCGGAATATTTGCGCGAATGGCTCGCGGCCGCTCCGAAGACAAAAGGCAATCTCAAGCTCGAGGTCGACGTCGATCCGCAGAGTTTCTTGTGACTATTCGTCGTCGTTCCGGGTTCGATGCTGCGCATCGCCCGGAATGACGACGGAGGGCACGCAAAAAGCCTGCCGTCATTGGCGACGGCAGGCTTTGATTCGGCATGCAGGAAGTGCTGCCGCCGTAAGCGACGCAACGCTTGCTGATCTCTTGAAATCGGCGGGCGTCAGGCGCCCGCCGAGGT
>JAYSPJ010000580.1:0-12280 GCA_043722155.1 Bradyrhizobium sp. | reverse complement strand
GCTAGGCAGCGGCAGCGGTCGGACGGATCACGCGCCTGATCTGATCGGTGGTGTAGTTCTCCCCGCCGATCGAGAGCAGGGGCGGGGTGGCGGTGAGATCGACTGAGTCGACGATGCCCTGGATTTCCGTGGCGACGGCCACGTCCTTGCCCGACGCATCCTTGGCCGTCGCGGTCAGCTTGTAAGCGCCCGCCGGCCACTGGGTGCCATCTTTGCCCTTGCCGTCCCACACGAAACTGGCATTGCCCCTGCTCAGCGTATAGTTGCCGGAATAGACCGTCTGTCCGACCGAATTTGTGATGGTGACCGCGGCGGTCGCGTCCCTATCGGCCTTCAGATTCCAGGTTGCCGAACCGTTGAATTGCTGGGTGCTGCCGTCGACGGCGACGGTGTTGCCGACATAGATCAGGGCCTGGGTCGATTGCGCGCTCTTTTCGATCGCGATCAGCGCCTTCAGCTGATCGTTCGATTTGAGCTGCTGCTCGACGCCCGCGAACTGCACCAGCTGCTGGGTGAACTGGTTGGTATCGAGCGGGTCGAGCGGGTTCTGGTTTTGCAGCTGTGTCGTCAGCAGGGTCAGAAAGGTCTGGAAATTGTCCGCGAGCCCCGTCGACGCCGTCGAGCCGGTGGTGGTCTTGTCGGTGCTCTTTGCCGCTGCCGATACGACCGTCGTCGGGAGTGTTGCTTCAACTGCCATGGTGTCTCCTCAGATCCTGATATCAACGCCGCTGCTCGAACCGAGCATGCGGCCGTAGGTGCGTCCCGCGACAACGGGCGGAGCGCTGTCTTCCTCGCTTACGGTCAGGCGATGTGCATTGGGTCCGGATCCCCTGCCGTCGTCTTGACCGGATGAAGACTGGTCCCGCAGGCTGAACTGCAGGCCGCTATTGCCGGTCGAGAGCCCGGCATCTTCCAGCGCGCGCTGCAGCTGGGGCGCGTCCTGGCGCAACATCGACAGCGTTTCCGGTTTTTCGACCATCAGGTGCGAGGTCACGAGGCCGTTGCGGTCGACGTCGATGCGAACATCGATGCGGCCGAGTTCGGCCGGATCGAGCCGGATCTCGAAGCGGCTCTTGCCGCTTTGCGCCGACACGGCAATCTCGAGCGCGAGCCCGCTCAGGGGCACCGCCGCATCCGTTGCCGCCGTGACGCTCATGGGTGTCGCGGCTGTCGCTGCGATCGAGCCGGCGTGAAGCTGTGGCTGGATCGTGCCCATCGCCTGCGCGCCTGGATCGATCGGCGCTTGTCCAGCCGGGGCGAACTCCTGATGCGCGCGGCTCGCTATGTTGGATGCCGATGCCGATGCGGCGGCGGAGCCATCCGCCTTCGCCGCGTCGACGGCGCCGTGCCCGGTTTTCGCTTTGCCGGCCGCGGCCGGTTGCTGCGCGACGTTACTGGCGGGCGCTCCGGTCGATATCGCCGTTGCGGAGGGATCGGCGCCAGCAGCCGCGGCGTCGGAATCGTCCGATGCGGCGGTGCCGGTCTGCGCCGCCGGCGCCTTGACGGGCGCCGTGGCTTTCGGTGTGACGACGGAAGCGGCCAATGCCACACCGGTTGTCGAGCTGGCGTCGGTTTGCGTGGCCGGCTGAGCAGCGATAACCGCATTGGCCGCTGCCTGCGCAGCGGTCTTGGCGGCGGCGCCGGCGGCCGGCGTGGCTGCGTCGGGATCGATTTTGGCTGGGTCTGATGCCGCGACCGCGGAGGCGGCTGTGGCGATGGCGGCGGCCGCGATCGCAAGCGGCGCCGTGGCACTGCCGGATGCAGTCGTAGCGGCGGGAGCCTCCGTCGAGACGGCAGCGATGGCAATCGGTACGGCGACCGGGTCCGGCGTGGTCGCGGCCGTTGCGTCCTGCGGTGGCGGGGCGGCCTGATCGACTGCGGAATCGGTTGCGGAAGTCTGGTCGGAAGTCTGGTCGGAAGTCTGATTTTCGGTCGATTTCGCCGGCGCGGCTTTCGAGTCGTCGGGCTTTGCGCCGGCGCGCGGGGGCGTATCGGCGTTCGCCTCGGCATTGGCCGCGGCATCGGCGCGCTTTCTGGCACTGGCGTCGCGATCGTCCAAATCGCTGCTGGCCGCCCGGTCGGCAGCCGCCCCGTCACGCGATCGTCGGTTATCCGCAGCGTTCGCTGCGGCGTCGTCGGAGCGGCGCTGCGAGGCGGTTTGCTCCTGGGCGCGTGCGTAGTTGCTGTCGGCGGGCGGGCTGTTGTCGACCAGCGCCGCGAAACTGTCGTTTCCGCGCGATTGGTCGGATCGGCCGGATTTCGATGTCGGCGCGCCCTGGAAAGACACGTTGGGTGCTGGATCTGTTGTCACGCTGAACACGGGCGGCCTTTCGCGGATGAATGTGGACAGAGATCAGCAAGGACCGGGCCACCCCGGGGTCCTAAAAAATATTCAATGAATTCATATGCTTGCATGAAAGTTCGGTAAAATTACCGGGCGTCCCCGCGGCCCCCTTTTCTGCCCGCCGGCAAGATTTGCCGTTTGCGGTAAGCAAAACGGCCTGCTGTGATTGCTTCACGGGGATGCGGCCTATATTAAAGAGCTGCCTTTCGGTCGCTCCGAAAAAGCCGATCCGCTTTCCCGGTACCGCTCCCAAGGCTTTCTAGCTGCAAGGCTTTTTCTTTGATTGCGAAGCCCTCCTGGCCGCGATCGCATCGATGACCGGAACCATGCTCAACAGTCTGGACCTGCAAGGCCGCCCACAGGACACCAGGATCGTCGTCGCCATGTCGGGCGGCGTCGACTCGTCGGTGACGGCTGCGCTGTTGAAGTCCGAGGGCTATGACGTCGTCGGCATCACGCTGCAGCTCTACGATCATGGTGCGGCCACCCATCGCAAGGGCGCCTGCTGCGCCGGGCAGGACATCCACGACGCCCGCAATGTCGCCGAGCGGATCGGCATCCCGCATTACGTGCTCGACTACGAGAACCGCTTCCGCGAATCGGTCATCGACAATTTCGCCGACAGCTACGCGTCGGGTGAAACGCCGGTGCCCTGCATCGAGTGCAACCGCTCGATCAAGTTCCGCGATCTGCTGGCGACCGCGCGCGACCTCGGCGCCGCGGCGCTCGCCACCGGCCATTACGTCGCCTCGCGCCGTCTCGCCGATGGATCGCGGGCGCTGGTGTGCGCCGCCGACGCCGATCGCGACCAGAGCTACTTCCTGTTCGCGACCAACCGCGAGCAACTCGAATTTCTGCGCTTTCCCCTCGGCGACATGACCAAGCCGCAGGCGCGCGAACTGGCGCGGCGCTTCGACTTGACGGTCGCGGACAAGCAGGACAGCCAGGACATCTGCTTCGTGCCGACCGGGCGCTATACCGACATCATCGGCCGGTTGCGGCCCAACGCCGTCGAGCCGGGCGACATCGTCGACCTCGGCGGGCGCGTCATCGGCCAGCATCAGGGCATCATTCATTTCACCGTCGGCCAGCGTAAGGGATTGGGCATCGCCTCCAGCGCGCCGCTCTATGTGGTGCGGCTCGACGCCGCCAGCCGCCGCGTCGTGGAGGGGCCGCGCGAGGCGCTGCGGATGGATCGCATCCAGCTGCGCGACGTCAACTGGATCGGCGACGGCGCGCTCGATTCGGCGGTCGGCGAGGGCCTCGAGATGTTCGTGCGGGTGCGATCGACCCGTGCGCCGCAGCCGGCGTGGCTGCGCGCGACCGATCACGGTTATGAAGTCGAACTGGTCGCGGGCGAGGAGGGCGTCTCGCCGGGCCAGGCCTGCGTGTTCTACGATGCGCCTTCGGGGCAGGCGCGCGTGCTCGGCGGCGGATTCATCAAGAGCGCAACGGCCAAGGACGCGCTCAAGGGCGCGCCACGCGAAGCCGCCGCGCCGCGGCCGCTGGTCGAGGCAGTGCGCGGCTAAGAATTTCAGGCAGATAATTTTCAGGGCTGGGCATGGCTGCAGATATCGACCGCGCGGGGGTCGCCAAGGCTTATGAGCGCTGGGCGCCGGTCTACGACCTGGTATTCGGCAAGGTGTTCGACCACGGCCGGCAGTCGACCATCGCCGAAGCCGACAAGATCGGCGGACGGATTCTCGATGTCGGCGTCGGCACCGGACTGTCGCTGTCGGATTATTCGCCCACCACGAAATTGTGCGGCGTCGATATTTCCGAACCGATGCTGCGCAAGGCGCAGAGCCGGGTGCGCGCGCTCGGACTTCGCAATGTCGAGACGCTCGCGGTGATGGACGCCAAGAGCCTGGCATTCAGGGATTCGTTCTTCGACGCAGTGGTGGCGCAATATGTCATCACCGCGGTGCCCGATCCCGAGGCCACGCTGGATGATTTCATCCGCGTGCTGAAGCCCGGCGGCGAACTCATCCTGGTCAACCACATCGGCGCCGAGAGCGGCCCGCGCCGCCTCTTCGAACTGGCGTTCGCGCCGTTGGCGCGCCGGCTCGGCTGGCGGCCGGAATTTCCCTGGGAGCGTCTGGTGAACTGGGCCGCCAAACACGGCGGCGTTACCCTGACCGAGCGCCGCCCGATGCCGCCGATGGGGCATTTTTCGCTGATCCGCTACCGCAAATCCTGAGAACTGCGGCGCTTTGGAGCGTCTTCAAGCGAAGTGGAGACCGGTTCGCGTCAAGAAAACGCGTCAAATCAGGAATCCAGAGCCCCGTTTCGATTCCATCGAAACGGAAAAGGCTCTGGCCGGGAACCTGCGCGCCCGCGGGTCGTTTTCCCGGCATGCGAATGAAATCCTCACTCGTTCTCTCTTGCCTGCTGATGGCGGCTTCCGGCGTTGCGGACGCCCAGGCGCCCCCGGCGCCGGCGACGCCGCCGGCGCAAACCGCGCCGCCGCCTGCGGGCGCCACTAATTGTGCCCCGATGCCGCCGGCGCCGCAGCAAGGCTCGGTGGCGCCCGAGGGCACCACCACGGGACAACGGGCCGAGCCGCTCAGCGACAAACTGGCCCGGTCGGACGGCGTATTGTGTCCGCCCGCCGGCATCGACCCGGAAATCCGCGCCCCGACCCCCGAGACCGGCAACACGCCGGTGATTCCGCCGCCCGGCAGTTCCGGCGGCGACCCCACGATCCGTCCGAAATAACCACGCTTTGCAGGCACTTGGGCTGACATGCGGGTTTGCTTGACATGCCTCTGACCGGCTTCTTATATGCCGCGCGTTCGCGATTGCGGTATATAGAGAGCCGTGACAGTGAACCGTGGCGAGGTAGCTCAGCTGGTTAGAGCACGGGAATCATAATCCTGGGGTCGGGGGTTCGAGTCCCTCTCTCGCTACCAATAGCTGTGGGGGTACCAACTCCCGAAAAAATTCAACGAATTCAACGAATCAGACGCTTTGCCAGGTTGCACGGCGTGCGCTGTGTCTCATGGTTTGGACACAATGGAGTCTGGTCGCTTTGGGTCGTTCCGTATTCATTTCGCGCCGTGAAGGCAGGTACCCGGCCCGGGACGAGGCGGACCACGTCGAGCGGTCCGCCTTTCAACTCGTGGCCTTTGAGGCACAGTACCGGGTGCGGCGGCTGGGTCTAAAGCCCAACACGGTGGTGCCGGGCTGGGACGAGCATTTTGTCGGGCAGGCCATGCCGGAGATACCCACCCCAGAGGGCCTTCCGGCAAACAAGCGGTCACTTTTCCAGCGCTGGTCCATCGCGAAGGAATTCAACTATTCGATCGTGGATTCCGAAGGGAAGACCATCAAGCTGAAGCGCGTATCTGAGGCCACCCTGCGGAAGCGATATCGCACCGGGTTGATCAGTGATCTTCCCCGAAAAAGTAGACGGGCTTAGCGGCTTCTAGCTCATTTCGATCAACGCGATATATCCGATTGCGGAATGGGCGCCGGCTTCGGTTGTTGAAGTCCTCTATGAAGGCAAAGATGTCCCGCTGGGCCTCGGCGCGGGCTTTGGTACTGGCGATGATGGGCGAGCTCGGTCTTCAAGGTATGGAAGAAGCTCTCCATCGGGGCGTTGTCGAAGCAATCGGCTTTTCGACTCATCGATGCGGTTATGCCTGCGCCCGTCAGAGCGCCGCGATAGGTGCGTGAGGCATACTGCACGCCGTGATCGGAGAACTCAACATAGCTCTCGGCTGCAACGAAAAGCGCCAAAATCGTTGCCAGCTTCAGCGCGAATCCAAGCCAATTGCCGAAAGCTGCCGCAACCAGCGGAGCCTGAGCCAGAATCTCGGCGAGCCGTGCAGCGAACTTGCCTTACAGTGCTTGTTCATGCCGCACCTCCCGTCCAAAGAGGTAATAGTCGAAGAGCACTGATATTCTTGACGTATCGAATCGATTTTCGGATTGTCCGAAACAAAGAGCTGGAGAACCGGACGTGGACAAGCGCTATCGGCTGATTGGTTCCACCGCCTCTCCCTATGCGATCAAGCTGCGGGCGCTGTTGCGTTATCGACGGATTCCGTTCGATTGGGTCATCATGACCCGGGCGCTGCGGAAGCAGACCGAGCACTTGCGTCCGAACTTAATTCCGGTTCTGCAATATCCGGACGGAACCTTTCACGCCGAGACCACGACGCTGGCTTATGACCTGGAGACCCGGCATTCGCAACGCTCCGTCATTCCCGAAAATAAGGCTGTCGCATTCGTATGCGATCTTCTGGAAGATCTGGCCGACGAATGGGCCGTGAAGCCGCTATTTCTGTATCGGTGGTGGGATGCGGAAGATCAGGCCTATGTCTCGCGATGGGCGGGCGAAGAATGGTCGACCTCGGATGCGGAGCCCGGTAGTACCGAAGAAGTCGAGCAGTTTCGCCGCAGGCAGATTTCCCGCATGCCGATTCTGGGCGCCACGGCTGAAAACAAGCCTTTGCTGGAAGAAAGCTACCATCGCATTCTGGCGGCATTCGAACCGCATGTCGGCATGACGAAGTATCTGTTCGGAAGCCAGCCATCGCTGGCGGACTTCGCCTGGTTCGGTCAGCTCAGCGAGCTCGCGACCGATCCGACGCCGATGCGGATCATGCGGCAAGAAGCACCCTTCACCGATCACTGGGTACGGCGGCTGGATGACGCGTCCGGTGTGGACGGGGCGTGGTATCCGCGCGAGCAGGCGCTCTCGGGAATGAGCGAAGCGCTGCTCGGGATTGCCGGCGAACTCTATCTGCCGTTTCTCGCCGCCAATGCGCACGCCTTCGCGAACGGCATGGAGCGCCTGGAAATCAATGTCTGGGGGCTGTCCTATGCGCTTTCCCCGTTCAAGTACCAGGTCAAATGTCTCAGTTTGCTGCGCGACAAATTTGCTGCGCTCGACGCGGAAAATCAAACCGCGTTGAAGCCCCTCCTGGAACGCACGGGCTGTTGGGAGTACCTAATCGCGAGATAGTGGCGTCAAGCCGGGCGGATCGGACGAGGCCTTCATTTCTGGTGCCGGCTTCCCAGTGCGGCTGCGATCGAATCCGGGTTCCCGATGCGCTCGATCAGCATGTCGATGCGATCGCCGCCCCAGAACAGCTCTCCATTGAACACCATGGTGGGTACACCGAATACGCCGATCGATTCTGCCTCGTCGATGATGCGGTCATGCTCCTGACGCGCCGGGCCGTTAACATAGGCTTCAAAATCCCCTGCCGATCCTCCGATCGAAGCAATCACGCCTGATATTTCCGAGAGCTCGTCGATTTCGAGGTCGTGACTCCAGAAGCGCCGGAACACCGTGTCGTGATAGGGGCGGAACAAGCCGTGGCGCTGGGCGAACAGCATGCCGGCGCTGGCGTAGAAGGCGTCGTGGATTCGCCTCGGCCCCTTCATGGTGAGCCCCTGCGCGTTGGCGTACCGCCGCGCGTCCATATAGGCGTAACGCACCTTGCGCCAGAAATGCGGTGTGCGCTGCTCCACCGTCCCCATGAATTCGGCAACGCGCAAGGTATACGGCAGCCATTCCAGCTCGACGCCGTGCTTCTCCTCCAGTTCGAACAGCCGCTTGTTGGCGACGAAAGCGTAGGGGCTCTTGTAGTCGGTGTAGACGCGTACGCGCGGTCGTGTCATCGCGGCTCCTGCTTTCGTCATTCAGATCTTTTCGCGGTGGATCGGCATGCCGGCGCGCTCCCGGTCCCACGTATCGGCCGTGATGCCTTCGGCCCGCAGAACGTGTTTTTCGACTTTGGCGGTCGGGGTCTTGGGCAGTTCGTCGATGATGCGGATAAAGCGCGGCACCATGTGATGCGCCATCCGCGGCAGCAGATGCCGGATAATTTCCTGGGGGTCCAGCGATGCGCCGGCGGCGGGCGCCAGCACGGCCAGCACCTCATCCTCGGAGAATTCGCTGGGCACCGGTATGGCTGCGGCTTCGCGAATCGAAGGGTGGCTGAGCAATTCCACCTCGATCTCATAGGACGAAATGTTCTCGCGGCGGCGGCGGATGGCGTCCTTCAGACGGTCGACGAAGCGGTAGTCGCCGTCGGCGTCGCGGATGAAGGTGTCGCCGGTGTGGAACCAGCCGTTGCGCCAAGCGTCGGCGGTGGCCTGCGGATTGTTATTGTAACCGTGATTCATCGCCCAGGGCGCCTCGGTGCGGAGGATCAACTGGCCGACTTCGCCGATCCCTACGCTGCAGTCGTTTTCATCCACCAGTCGGACCTCGACGCCGGCGCGCGGACGGCCGCAGATACTGTCCTTGGCCGGGTTGGCGCCGGAGATCAGCGGCGTGCAGATTTCGGTCATGTTGAACAGCGTGAAAACGTCGACCCCGAAGCGCTCGCGAAAGGCGGGGCCGCTTTGGCCGAGCGGAACGATGAACACCATGCGCAGATGGTGGTCGCGATCCCGCGGGTGGGGCGGCTGCTTGAGCAGGAAGGTTGCCATCGCGCCGAGCAGGAAGGCGGAGGTGACCTGCAGCTCCCGTATCTGGTCCCAAAACGCTTCGGTGCGAAAATGGCTCACCACCGCGATCGAGCTTCCGACGCACAGCGCCACTGTCGCGATGAACGCGCCGCCGATATGGAAGATCGGCATGTGCAGCAATTGTCGGTCGTCGGCGGTGAGGCAGTTCCAGGCATCGGGTCCGACACAGGAATAGGCGTGCATGTAAGACGACAACACGCCCTTCGACCGGCCCGTGGTGCCCGACGTGTAGATGATCGACTGCAGATCGAAAGGCCGGATCGGTCTGGGCGGAGCCGGCGGCGGCGCTGCGGGTCTGGTCAGCACGGAGATGCCGTGGATCGTGATGCCTGCGGGCGGTGCCGGCGCGGTCTCTTCCGACGAACGGACAATCGTGGTTAGGTCGTCGGGCGCTGCGGCAAGGACGCGATCGAGCACGCTGTCATGGACGATGGCGAAGGCCGCGCCGGCATTCTGCAGGACATGCTCGAGCGACGACCCCTTCAGGGCCGGATTGACCGGAACGTAGACCGCGCCGAGATAGTTGATGGCGAACATTGCCCGCAATGCCAGCGGCGATGTCGGCAGCACCAAAACCACGTGGTCGCCCTGGCGGACGCCGAGTTCATGGAGATTGCCGGCGAGGCTTTCAACCTGGCGGAGGATTTGCGCAAAGGTCCAGCGCTCGCCGCCCTCGAAAGCCGCGAAAATCCCGTCGGGCCTGGCGCGGGCGTTTCTTTCCAGCGCATAGCGCAGCACGCAGACGTCGGCCGGATAGGTGCCTTCGGGCACGTAGGCTGGAGAAAGCGGCACCTTGTCGTTTGCTGTCTCCGGGTGATTCATTTTGCGCCTGCTGGATGGAAATCGTCTGGAGCCCCGCCTGACCTCGTCAGGCCGGGGTCTGGCGATACAGGCCGAGGTCGGGATCGTGGGTCATCCTCCAGTAGTCCACGAATCGCCATGGCATCGCAGAAAAAACCCGGCCGCGGCTGTTCCGGTAATAGGTCGTCATGCCCGGATGGGTCCAGATCATCTGCTCGTGCTCGCGATCGACCTCGCGGACGTAGCGGTCGTGAACCTCCTGGCGGACGTCGATGGCCGCGATGCCGTGCTCGATCATGTCGACGAGACACGCCGTGATGTAGCGGCTCTGGCATTCCGACTGGAAGATTACGCTGCCACCATGCGCCGGACCGGAATTCGGGCCGAGCATGCAGAAGAAATTCGGAAAGTCCGGCACCGTGAGGCCGAGATAGGCGGTCGGATTGTCGCCGGCCCAGACATCGGCCAGATTTCTGCCGCCGCGCCCGGTAATGTTCAGCCGCGCCGCCATCTCCGTAACCTTGAAGCCGGTGGAGACGACGATGATGTCGGCCGGCCGCATTTGGCCGTCCGCCGCAACGATGCCTTCGCGCGCAAAATGGTCGATCGGCTCGGTGACCAGTTCAACGTTTGGCCTGGTCAGCGTCCGAAACCAGCCGTTGTCGAGCAGGATGCGCTTGCCGTAGGGCGGATAGGTCGGCACGCATTTCTCGATCAGGTCCGGGCGGTCCTTCAGTTCCGACCGGATGAAGTTCGTCAGCTCCTCGCGATGCCGGTCGTTGCCCTTGTTGACGGCGCGTTCGGGGTGAGGCCAGTCCGGATCCTTGCGCAGGAACGGCAGCAGGCCGTCGCCGTAACGCCAGAACATGTTGAAGCGGTACCATTGCACGTAGAATGGCAAATGCGCGAGCAGCCATCGCGCGCCTTCGCTGATGGGATCGGAATAGCCCGCGACCGGGCGCGACCATTGCGCGGAACGCTGGTAGACGGTGACCGAGGCGACGCGGTCGGCGATCGAAGGCACCAGCTGCATCGCGGTCGCGCCGGTGCCGATCACGGCGACATGCTTGCCGTCAACCTTGATGTCGTCGCTCCACATGGCGGAGTGGAATATCGTTCCGGCGAAATCCTCTTCGCCCTTGAAACGGACGCGCGACGGGTCGTTGAGCTGGCCGATCGCGCTGACAAGGACGGCGGATTCGAACGTTTCGGCGCCGTTGCCGGTCTCCAGGGTTGAGATCCAGCTTCGTTTCGTCTCGTCCCACCGCGATGATGTCAATTTCGTGTTGAAGCGGATATGGCTGCGAACGTCGTGCTCGAGCGCGACCTTTCTGAGATAATCCAGCAGTTCTTCGCGCTGCGCGAAGTAGCGGGTCCATTGATTGCGCGCGCCGAAGGAGAAGGAGTAGGAGTGGTTTGGCGTGTCGACACCGCAGCCGGGGTACCGGTTGATGTACCACGTGCCGCCGAGCTCGGCGTTCTTCTCGACGATCGTATAGGGGATGCCCAGGCGGCCGAGCCCGACACCGAGGGCGATGGCGCAGACGCCGGCGCCGGCAATCAGCACGTGATCTTGCTGCAGCCGTTCCGCGGGCGGCGGGGTCTTCCAGCGTGCGTCGCGCGGAACGAATCCCATTTCCTCGCGCATCAGCGGCGCATATTCCGGCGCAACGTTCTCACCGAGGCAGGCGCGCATCATTCTCAGCATCAGCTCGTCGCCGGGATCGGCGATCGCAGGCTCGGGCTCGCCGTTCGCGAACAGTTTGAGGACGGCGGCGCGGATTTCGTCCTGGATTTCCCCGGGCACCCCGGCCTGGGGATCGGGGATCAGGCGGATGTCGCGCCTGGGCATGTAGGGCGGGACCAGCCATTTCATATCGCCGGTCATGTGAACCAGTACCATCAGCAGGACGCGGATGTCGCCCTCGGCGATGGCCGACGACAGATCCTGCTTCTTGCGTGGCGTCTCGATATTCATGGTCCCGTTTCCCGACTTGCTGGCCCTGCGCGTCCGTGGCGGGTCATGGCTGGCTGTCCTCGCAGCACGGCCCGAAGAGCCCGCGCGTAATCAGCTTCTCGTAGGCCGAGATGACGTGATCCGGAACAGCAGTCGCGGCGCCGTTGGCGTAGGAGTAGCGCCGGCTGAGGTAGCCCCGCGCGCCCATGAACATGTGAACGATCGCCTCGAATTCATCGTCGCTGAAGTCCTCGATCGCGCCGGCATGACGCGCCCGCCTCAGGATTCGGACATAGGCCGTCGAAATATTGTCGAGGTGCTTCTGGTAGCCGACCGGTGCGAAGAACTCGGCCTCGTTGAGAATGCGGAGGAATTCCGGGACTTCGCGGATGAAGTCGAAGAAGGCGCCAAACCGCTGGATCTCCTGTCTCGCCGCGTCGGCCGTACCGGTCCGATCGCGGATGAACCTCACCATGTCCATTCCGATTTTCGGCAGCAGTTGATCCAGCAGTTCCTGACGATTCCCGAAATGATTGTAAAACGTACCCTGTGCGACGCCGGCTTGCTCGGTAATTCGGGCCACGGAGGCTTCCGCATAGCCGAAGCTGCCCACGACCCTGGTCGCGGCGTCGAAAATCTTGCGCCTGGTCCACGCGTTTCGCTCAGCCCGATTGAGCTTTGCAGCTTTG
>JAYSPJ010000579.1:0-17880 GCA_043722155.1 Bradyrhizobium sp. | reverse complement strand
TTCCCGTCGTGGCAAAAGTGGTCAGCGCCGACATCCTGCACAAATCCGACATCGGCGGCGTGGTGCTGAACATCAACAGCGCCGCGGAGGTGAAGAAAGCCTTCAACGACATCACCAACCGGGTCCGGAAACTCAAGGGCAAGCCGAAGCTCGAGGGCATCCTGATCGCGCAACAGGTCAAGGCCGACCTCGAACTGGTGGTCGGCGCCGCGCTCGACGCCGAGATGGGCCCGGTGGTGCTGTTTGGCACCGGCGGCGTCGATATCGAGCTGATGAAGGACGTGGCGCTGGCCGGCGCGCCGCTGGACGCGGCCGAGGCCAGGCAATTGATCAACCGGACCAAGGCCGGCGTGAAGCTCAAGGGCTATCGCGGCAAGCCCGCGCTGCACGAGGCATCAGCGGTCAAGGCCATCGTCGGTCTCTCCAACCTGATGGCGGACGCCGGCAACCGCATCGCTTCGATCGACGTCAATCCGTTCCTGATCAACACCAAGCTCGGCGTCGCCGTGGACGGCCTGATCGTGCTCAACAACGCCGCGGCCAGGAACGCTGCCGCGGACGCCGCCAAACACTAGGGGAGAAATGCCATGAAGCTCGAAGGCGGATGCTATTGCGGTGCGCTGCGCTATGAGGCCGAGGGCGAGCCGATGATGAAGGCGCAATGCCACTGCCGGGAATGCCAATACATCACCGGTGGCTCGCCCAACGTGTTTGTGTTGATGCCGATCGGCGGCTTCAAATACACCAAGGGGGCACCCAAGCAGTTTACCCGCAGCGACCTGGAACGCGCGGTGACGCGGGAGTTCTGCGCCGAATGCGGCACGCATGTCGTGACGCGGCCCGTCGGTTTGCCCGCGGTGGTTCTGAAAGTCGGCACGCTCGACGACCCCGGGCTGTTCGGCAGCCCGCAAATGGCGATCTACACCATCGACCAGCAGGCCTTCCACCATATCCCCGAGGGCATGCCGAGCTTCGAGCGGCTGCCGAAGCGATAGCGCGCGCGTCGCGCGCGACCCCTCGGCCATTGCGCGCCTTGCGCGCCGGAGATCATCCATGAACCGGGAATCGCCCCAGCTTCCGTTGTCCGGCATCACCGTCGTCTCGCTCGAACAGGCCATTGCGGCGCCGCTGGCCAGCCGGCATCTGGCCGACTGGGGTGCGCGGGTGATCAAGATCGAACGGCCGGGCAAGGGCGACTTCTGCCGCGACTACGATTATGTAATGAACGGGATGTCGAGCCAGTTTGCCTGGACCAACCGGTCGAAGCAGAGTCTCGCGCTCGACGTCAAGAGCAGCGAAGGCCAGCGCGTGCTCGACGCGCTGCTGCCGCAGGCGGATGTGTTTCTGCAGAATCTCGCGCCGGGCGCGGCCAAACGCCTCGGCCTCGATGCCGCGGCGTTGGTGGAACGCTTTCCCCGCCTGATCGCCTGCGATATTTCCGGCTACGGCAGCGGCGGACCCTACGGCGAGAAAAAAGCCTACGATCTGCTGGTCCAGTGCGAGGCAGGTTTTCTGTCGATCAACGGCACCGAGGAGCAGCCCGCGAAATGCGGCATCGCCGTCGTCGACACAGCGACCGGCATGTACATCGTCAACGGCGTGCTGATGGCGCTGTTCAACCGCGAGCGCACCGGCAAGGGAATGGCGTTCGAGGTCTCGCTGTTCGATTCGATGACCGAATGGATGAGCTATCCCGCTTATTACACGCAAGGCGCCGGCAAGCCGCTGGTCCGCACCGGCACGCGTCACGCCACCATCGCGCCCTATGGACCGTTTCGATGCGGCGACGGGCGGGTGGTGTTCTTCGGCATTCAGAATGCGCGCGAATGGGCCGCGCTCTGCGCGCAGGTGCTGGAGGACGCGGCGCTCGCCGGCGATCCGCGCTTTTGCGACAACCCGCAGCGCATGCAAAATCGCGACGCTCTGGAGGCGCTGATCGAACGGCATTTCGCAAAATTCTCCGCCGAGCAGGTGATAGAGCGGCTCGACGACGCGGCCATCGCGAATGCCCGCATGAATACGGTCGAGGCTTTCCTCGAGCATCCGCAGCTTCACGCCCGCGACCGTGTCCACAAGGTGGGGTCGCCGAACGGACCGCTGATGAGCTTTCTGCCCGCGATCACCATTCCCGGGGTTCATCCCGTAATGGGCGACATTCCCGCGGTCGGAGAGCATACCGATGCAATCCTCGCCGAACTCGGCTTGCTCAAGAAGGCCCGGACATGACTGCGCCGCGACTGACCAGAACCTACCTCGCCGCGCCAGCCCATCGCGCCCGGCTCGTGCAAAACGCCGCGGCGTCGATCGCCGACGCCGTCTTCATGGATCTCGAAGACGCGGTGCCGCCGGCCGAAAAGGCGGCGGCGCTGGAGGCGGCCGCAGGCGCGTTGACTACTCACGATTGGGGCCAAAAAACCGTCGCGGTCAGGCTGAATGCGATCGACAGCCCATCGATTCGGGCGGAGATCGCGCGCCTCGGCGGACTCAAACGGATCGACGCCTTCATCGTTCCGAAGGCGGAGGCGATCGCCGACGTGGCTGACATCGGCCGCTGGATTACCGAAGCCGCCGGGACGCGCGAGGCGCCAGCCTCGATGGAATTGCTGATTGAGACGGCGCGCGGCCTGATCAACGTGGAAGCCCTGGCGGCGGCGGACCCGCTGGTGACCGCATTGCATCTGGGCGTTGGCGACTTTGCCGCGTCGATCGGCGCGCGCAGCGCGGAGATCGGCGCGTCGCCCTCAGGCTACCGGCATGTCGGCAGTGCTGTGGACGGCCATCCCTCGGTTCCGCTCGATCTGTTCGCCTATCCGATGATGCGCCTGCTGGTCGCGGCACGTGCATTCGGATTGCGCGCGATCGACGGCCCCTGCGGCGCGTTCCGAGATCCGATCGCCACCGCGGCGACGGCGGCCAAGGCAGCGGCGATGGGATATGACGGCAAGCAGGTCATCCACCCGAGCCAGATCGAAGTAACGCGAAATGCCTTCATCCCCTCGGATGAGGAACTCGCTTACGCCGACCGCGCGATCGCGGCGCTCGAGGCGGCCGAGCGAAACGGGCAGGGCGCGGTCACGGTCGATGGCAAGATGGTGGATTATGCCAACATCCGGATGATCAAGCGGCTGATGAGTTTTAAGGGGCCGGCTTGAGGGGGAAAGTCCCGTGATTATCACGGCCTTCCGCGTACCCCCTCCGGCAGCATCCAATAGTCAGCAAAATCGACGCTATCGTCGATGGTTAATCGCGTCTTAACCTCGCCGTATCTATGGTGGTTTGATCCGTTTTTAGCCGGTCTCGACGTGCGACCGGCTGCCCCGAGAGTGCTGGCGCTTACGTATGGCAACCACCGCTTCATCCCGCGTGCCGCAAGGCGCCGGCAGTCAGGAAAGCGAACGCTCGCCATTTGCGCGCACAGCCGAGCTGTTGGCCCCGTATCAGCCATCTAAGCCATTGATTACGTTGTCATTGGGAGAACCGCAACATCCGGTCCCGGCCTTCGTCGGCCCGGTGCTGGCCAAACACATCGCCGACTTCGGCCGCTATCCCATCGCCAAGGGCATCGAGCCCTTCCGCCGGGCGGCCGCCAACTGGCTGTCCAACCGGTTCGATCTGCCGCGGGCGATCGATCCGGAGACTGAACTACTGGTGCTGAACGGCAGCCGCGAGGGGCTGTTTTTTGCCGCGCTCACCGCGGCGCGCTATGTCGGCGAGCGCAAGGGCAAGCCAGCCATCCTGATACCGAATCCGTTTTACCCGGCATACGCCGCCGGCGCGCGCGCCGCGGGCTGCGAAGCGATCTACCTGCCGACCACGCTCGCCAACGGATTTTTGCCGGACCTCGACGCGCTCGACGACGCCACGCTGGCGCGAACGGTGGCGATCTACATCGCCTCCCCGGCGAATCCGCAAGGAGCCGTAGCTACGCGCGACTATTTTGGCCGGCTGAAGCAACTCGCCGACCGTTTCGGCTTCATGATTCTCAGCGACGAATGCTATTCGGAAATCTACACGCAGACCGCGCCGGGCAGCATGCTGGAATGCGCCGGGCCCGATTTCACCAATGCGGTTGCATTCCAGTCGCTGTCGAAGCGCTCCAACCTGCCGGGCATGCGGGTCGGCTTTGCCGCCGGCGACCGCAAATTTCTCAGCCTGTTCCACGAACTGCGCAATGTCGCCGCACCGCAGGTGCCGGTGCCGCTGCAGCATGTCGCGATATCAGCCTACGGCGACGAGGCGCATGTCGAAGAGAACCGCAGGCTATACCGGATCAAATTCGATCTCGCCGACCAGATCCTCGGCAATCGTTACGGATATCATCGCCCTGCCGGCGGCTTCTGTATCTGGCTCGACGTGTCGGCGCGCGGCGGCGACGAAGCCGCGGCGATCAAGCTCTACAGGGACGCCGGCGTGCGCGTGATCCCCGGAAGCTACCTGGCGCGGCCGCAGGCCGATGGCAGCAATCCCGGCGCCGGCTACATCCGCCTGGCGCTGGTCGCGGACAGTGAAACAACAGCCGAGGCGTTGCACCGGCTGGTCGAAATTCTGGAATAGTCGCGAAGGCCCCATGAGCATGCCAGCGATCGAACGCGTCATCCCCCTGGTCGGCCACTTGCCGGCGACGATCCGCGAGGCGCTGGCGCGGCGTCTGCGCGAACTCGCCGGGCTTGCGCTGATCTCGCTATCCGGCGTGGCGGCGGCGGCGCTGATGACATGGTCGGTGCAGGATCCCAGCCTCAGCCACGCGACCTCGCGCGCGATCCGCAATATCGTCGGCTATCCCGGCGCGATCGGCGCCGATCTGTTGATGCAGATCATCGGCCTCGGCGCCATCATGCTGATCCTCACCGTCGCGGTGTGGGGCTGGCGCATGCTGACCCACCGGACCTTCGATCGCGAAGCACTGCGGATCGCCTGCTGGATTCTCTGCACGGTGATCTCGGCGGGCTTTGCGAGCTGCTGGACCCATGGCGGGGCATGGCCGCTGCCGACCGGGCTTGGCGGCGTCGTCGGCGACGCGCTGGTGCGCGCGCCCGCCGTCGTGTTCGGACCGCCCGGTACCGTCTATCGCCTCGTCCTCGGGGTCATCTTGTTCGCGGGCGTGATTGCGACCTTCCTGTTCGCGAGCGGCATGGGCTCGCGTCCGCAGGAGGCGGAACTGACCCGGATCGAGGACGACGACGCGCCGTTCGTGGAAGAAGACGATCGCGGCTCGGTCTCGCTGGGATGGGCGTTTCATGCCGTCATGAGCACGAAGGCGCGACTCTCGTGGCTATTTTCCCTGGCCTATCGCTCGCTGGTGGCAAGCGCGCCGCAGCCGCGCGCGGCCTCGTTCGAGCGCCATGAACCGGATCTGGGCGGCCGCGCCGCGCCGTCATTGGCCCCGCAGGCCGAAGAAGATTTCATCGAAGAGGAAGAAGACGAAGAGGAAGTTCCTGCCGCACGCGCCCCGCGCAAGAAGGCCGCACCGCGTGCGCCGGCGCGCAAACCCTCCGACAAATTCGAGCTGCCCTCGGTGTCGGTGCTGACGGCGCCGAAAGCCTCGGACCGGCAGCCGCTGAGCAAGTCGGAACTCGAAGCAAATTCGCGCGCGCTGGAAAGCGTACTCGGCGATTTCGGCGTTCGGGGCGAAATCGTCAAGGCGCATCCCGGCCCTGTCGTGACACTGTACGAACTGGAACCCGCACCCGGCATCAAATCGTCGCGCGTCATCGGACTCGCCGACGACATCGCCCGCTCGATGAGCGCATTGTCGGCGCGCGTCGCCGTCGTCCCCGGCCGCAACGCCATCGGCATCGAACTGCCGAACGCGCATCGCGAGAAGGTCTATTTGCGCGAATTGCTGACGGCCAAGGACGAATCGGTCGCGAAGCTCCCGCTCTGTCTCGGCAAGAACATCGGCGGCGAATCCATCATCATCGACCTGGCGCGGACGCCGCATATGCTGATCGCCGGCACCACCGGCTCCGGAAAATCCGTCGCCATCAACACCATGATCCTCAGCCTGGTCTATCGGCTGCGGCCGGATCAATGCCGTCTGATCATGGTCGATCCGAAGATGCTCGAACTCTCGGTCTATGACGGCATCCCGCATCTGCTGACGCCGGTCGTGACCGATCCGAAGAAGGCCGTGGTCGCGCTGAAGTGGGCGGTGCGCGAGATGGAAGAGCGCTACAAGAAGATGTCCAAGCTCGGCGTGCGCAACATCGACGGCTACAACCAGCGCCTGCTCGAGGCGAAGACCAAGGGCGAGGAACTGAGCCGCACGGTGCATACCGGCTTCGACAAGGAAACCGGCAAGGCGATCTACGAGGAAGAGAAGCTCGACCTCGATCCGCTGCCCTACATCGTCATCATCGTCGACGAGATGGCCGACCTGATGATGGTCGCCGGCAAGGATATCGAAGGCGCGGTGCAGCGCCTGGCGCAGATGGCGCGCGCCGCAGGATTGCACGTGATCCTGGCGACGCAACGGCCGTCGGTCGACGTCATCACCGGCACCATCAAGGCGAACTTCCCCACCCGCATCTCGTTTCAGGTCACTTCGAAAATCGACAGCCGCACCATCCTCGGCGAAATGGGCGCCGAGCAGCTGCTCGGACAGGGCGACATGCTCTATATGGCGGGCGGCGGACGCATCAGCCGCGTCCACGGCCCCTTCGTGTCGGACGAAGAGGTCGAGAAGGTGGTGCGCCATCTCAAGTCGCAGGGCCAGCCGGAATATCTCGAGGCGGTCACGGCGGAAGAGCCCACCGACGAGGACGGCGCGGTGTTCGATTCCACCGGCATGGGCGGCGGCGAGGGCGGCGGCGACCTGTTCTCGCAAGCGGTGGCGATCGTCAAGCGCGACCGCAAGGCTTCCACCAGCTACATCCAGCGCCGGCTGCAAATCGGATATAACCGCGCCGCGTCGCTGATGGAGCGGATGGAACTCGAGGGCATTGTCGGGCAGGCAAACCACGCCGGCAAACGTGAAATTCTGATCGAAGAAGAAGAAAGCCGCTTTTGAGCGTTATCGAGCCTGAAGGAATTGCCCGACTTGGCATCATATTCTCACGGAAAAACGATATCTCCTTGGGCCCAAAGCACGATAAAATGGCAGCCAGGCAGGGCGACGCGTTGAATAGAAATCCGAAATTTCGAATGGCCAGACGATTCGCAACCCGCAGCGTGCGCGCCGCCCTGGCGCTGCTGATCGCTGCAGCCGTGACCGGCGCCGCGACGCCGTGTCAGGCGCAGACGGTTCCGATTCCAAAACCCGCGCCGAAGGGGCGGGACATGCAGATCAGCGCATCGGAACCGCAGCGCGCGCCGATGACCACCGGGGCAACCCCGGCGCCGCCGCCGAATCCGGTGATTCCCGACCCGCGCCGCAATGTTCCCGCCAATATTTTTGCGACCTTCGATGCTGCCCAAAAGGCGCAGGCCGCCAAGGTGAGTTCCTATCTGTCGTCGCTGCAGACGCTGGTCGGAAATTTCGTCCAGGTCGGGCCCGACGGCAGCAAGACCAAGGGCGATTTCTATATCCAGAAGCCCGGCAAGGTGCGTTTCGAATATGATGCGCCGAGCCCAATTGCAATCATCGCCGACGGATCCTCGCTGGCGGTGCGCGACACCAAGCTCGCGACCCAGGACATCTATCCGCTGTCGCAGACGCCGCTGCGGTTTCTGCTGTCAGATCGCATCGATCTGTTGAAGGACACCAATGTCGTGAGCGTGACCGCGGACGACGTGTTCATCAGCGTCACCATCGAGGAGAAGCAGGCGCTGATCGGCACCAGCCGCCTGATGCTGATGATCGGCGCCAAGGACGGCCAACTCAAGCAGTGGACCGTGACCGACCCGCAAGGCTATGACACCACGGTCGCGGTCTACAATCTGGATGCCTCCAAGAAGCTCGATCCCGGCATGTTCAAGATCGATTTCATCAACTATTCGACGCCACCGGGCTGACTCAAGGCATCGGGAAGGGCGCAGCGACCTCTTCCTGACGAGCGCACCTCCTGAGCGCGTCTCGAAGGATGGCCGCACACTCAACTCGTTCTTCGAGGCGCGGCCGCCGCCACGTTGACGCAGGCTGCATACCTGGCCGTTCCTCAGCATGAGGGGTGTCTTTCCAGCCGCTCCCTGATACATCCTCTCCATGCGCTTCTCCCTGACGACCTGGAACATCAATTCGGTGCGCCTGCGCATCGATATCGTCGCCAAATTCCTCAAATCGGTGCGGCCGGATGTGCTCTGCCTGCAGGAGACGAAATGCATCGACGACGCTTTCCCGCTGAAGCGCTTCAAGCGTCTCGGCTATGAGCATGTCGCCCTGAACGGGCAGAAGGGCTATCACGGCGTCGCCGTGATCTCGAAGCTGCCGTTCGAGACCACGGATATCCGCACCTTCTGCGACAAGCTCGATTCGCGTCACATCTCGGTATCATTCGGCGAGAAGGCGCAGCTCGCAAAGCCGCTGGTGCTGCATAATTTCTACGTGCCGGCGGGCGGCGATATTCCAGATCCCGCGCTCAACCCGAAGTTCGAGCACAAGCTGCGATTTCTCGACGAGATGAAGGCGTGCGAGCCGCTGCACCCGCGCGGCGACGACCGGCATATCCTGGTCGGCGATCTCAACGTGGCGCCGCACGAGAACGACGTGTGGTCGCATAGGCAGCTTTTGAAGGTCGTATCGCACACCCCGATCGAATGCGAAAAGCTGCTCGCCACCCAGGCCCACGGCGAATGGTTCGACGTCGCGCGCGAGCGCATCCCGCTGTCGGAAAAAGTCTATACTTGGTGGAGCTATCGCGCCGCCGACTGGACGCTGGCCGATCGCGGCCGCAGGCTCGATCACATCTGGGTATCGCGCGCGCTGAAAGACGGCGTCAGCGATTTCCGGATCACCAGGGATGCGCGCGGCTGGGAGCGGCCTTCCGACCACGTGCCGGTGACGGTGACGCTGGAGGTGTGACTCCGGTTCCCCGGATGCTTCGCTGCGCCTGGCGCATGGCCTCTACGGTAAAATCGCGAAAACAACCCCATGCACAGTAAGCGCACCCTAACCTGATACCGTCCCGCGCTAAATGCTCAGCTTCGCGCCCGCCATCAGGATGTCGCTGGCGATCTGGCTGGTGCGGGTGGCGAATTCGTCGCGCAGCCGGCGCGCCGCGGCAGGGTCGCTTTCCAGCACGCGCTGAAACAGGCTGCGCGCGACCCGGATCACCGAGGAATTTTCCAGCGCGGTCGCGGTGGACGGCCGCTGCATCGCCACCACCAGCGCGAGTTCGCCGAGCAGGGCACCCGGGCCCGCGATGATTTCGGCGCCGCCGCCATCCTCGACGCGGAACGCGCCGCGCTGAACGATGAAGCCGGCATCGGCGTCTTCGCCTTCGTTGAAGAGGACTTCGCCGCGCGCGAAATTGCGCTGCTCGGAGCCGATCGCAAGCATGCGCAGCGCGGTCGCCCCCAACAAGCGAAGGGTGGGGACGCGCTCGAGTAGCGCTACATCATCTTCGATCGACATGCAGAACCGGTGATCGGGATGCGCTGATGAATACGAATCGTTGCCCGAATCGTATCACGGCACCAGCTTGTAGCCACCGGCTTCCGTAATCAGTATTTCGGGATTGGCCGCATCTTTCTCGATCTTCTGACGCAGCCGGTAGATGTGGGTTTCCAGGGTATGCGTGGTAACGCCCGAATTATAGCCCCACACCTCCTGCAGCAGCGTCTCGCGCGATACCGGCAGCTGGCCGGCGCGGTACAGGAAGCGCAGGATCGCGGTTTCCTTCTCGGTCAGGCGAACTTTCCGGGCATTGGCGCCGGTCAGCATCTTGGAGCCGGGCCGGAAAGAGTAGGGACCGACCGAAAACACCGCGTCTTCGCTGGCCTCATGCTGGCGGAGCTGTGCCCGGATTCGCGCCAGCAGCACCGCAAACCGAAACGGCTTTGCCACATAGTCGTTGGCGCCGGACTCGAGCCCCAGAATGGTATCCGAATCGGTATCGTGCCCGGTGAGCATGATGATGGGAGCCTTGAAGCCGCCCTTGCGCAAGCTGCGCACCACTTCGCGGCCATCGGTGTCCGGCAGCCCGACATCCATCAGCACGAGATCGGGAGAATTGGCCTTCGCGGCGCTGGCGCCCTTGGCGCCGGTATCGACGGCGGAGGCCTCGAATTCGTCGTGCAGCGACAATTGCTCCACCAGCGTATCGCGCAGATCGGTATCGTCATCCACGATCAGGATCTTGCGGGCAGTGGCCATTGGTACAATCCTCTTGGGGCGCGCGGCGGGGGCAAACGGAAATGCCGTCAGCCGGGTCTCGGTTCGTCCAGTCTTAGTACGTATTGAGGTAAGGGGCTGTTACAGATTCACAAGCCAAAGCACAGTCTACTCCAGATTTGGCGGGTTTTTGGATGAATGTCTGGGAATCGGCGTGAAATAGATCATTTGCCGTCAATGTGGCAACCGGGATTTGGCGATTCTCATGGGAAAGTCCGATATTTCAATCACTTATCTGACAAGTCCGCGTGACCGGCCGCTTTCCGCGATCCGGATTCGCGCCGCCGCCGGCGATCCGCGCCGGGGCTGGCTGACGGCCGGCGGGCAGACGGTGCCGGTCGCGCTGGGGCGCGCCGGCATCCTGGCCAACAAGCGCGAGGGCGATGGCGGCACCCCCCGGGGGACGTTTCGGCCGCGGCAATTGTGGTGGCGGGCCGACCGCCACGCGCGGCCGCGGACATTTTTGCCGGTACGCGCCATCGGGCCCGGGGACGCCTGGTGCGAAGACCCCGAGGATCGCCATTATAACCAGCCGGTGCGGCTGCCGCCCGGTCGCGGCGGCGACCGGCTCAGGCGCGACGATCACCTCTATGATTTCATTGTCGAGATCGATCACAATACCCACCCCCGAATCGCCGGCCGGGGAAGCGCGGTCTTCCTGCACCTGGCGCGCGAGGGTTTCGGACCGACCGCCGGATGCGTCTCGATGACGAAATCGGCGATGCTGCGATTGCTGCAGCGGATCGGACCCGAGACGAAGATCGTGATTGAATGAGTTTTCACCTCTCCCCGGAAAAAGCCCATGCTCGATAAAGATCGTATAGCGGCGGCGTCACGAACCCTGCACGAGCATTGGCGCGCCGGCACCAAGCTTGGAAGTCTCGAAACCCGGCTGCGCCCGCGCGACCGCATTGAGGCCTATGCGATCCAGGCGGCCATCGAAAACTATTCGCCCGGAAAACTGTTCGGCTGGAAGATCGCAGCCACCAGCGAGGCCGGGCAAAGGCACATCAATGTTGGCGGCCCCATGGCCGGACGCATCCTGCCCGAGACCGTGATTGCGGATGGCGGCACGGCGTCGATGGCGGGAAATGAAATGCGCGTCGCCGAGCCGGAATTCGCCTTTCGCATGCAAGCCGATTTGCCGCCGCGCGCTTCGCCCTACACCGTGCAAGAAGTGCTCAATGCGGTCGACACGCTGCATCCGGCGATCGAGATTCCGGATTCGCGTTTCGCGGATTTCGTCAGCGCCGGCGCCGAGCAAATCATTGCGGACAATGCCTGCGCGCATCTGTTCGTTCTCGGCGCGCCGACAGCGTCGAACTGGCGCGCGCTCGATCTGGTCGAACAGAAGCCAATCATCACGCTGCGTGGCAAGCAATATACCGGTCACGGCAAGAACGTGCTTGGCGCCCCCCTGATCGCGCTGACATGGCTCGCCAACGAATTGCGTGAGCTTGGCGTGACGCTTGGAGCCGGCGAGGTCGTGACAACCGGCACCTGCCACCCGCCGCTGCCGATTCAGTCGGGCGATCTGTTCGAGGCCGATTTCGGCGTTATCGGCAAGGTGTCGGTCAAGTTCGAATAGGCAGCATACACTCGATGTCGTCCCTGCGAACGCAGGGACCCATACTCCGCGGCGGTAATTGTTGACGGAGGCGTCAGCTACTGCACGCTAACGATAGATCACGCGGTATGGGTCCCGGCGTTCGCCGGGACGACGATAGATATCACCGCGTCCCGAAGATCGCCGAGCCGATCCGCACATGGGTGGCGCCGAACTGGATCGCGATTGCAAAATCGCCGCTCATGCCCATCGAGAGATTGGTTAATCCATTGCGGGCGGCGATCTTCGCAGTCAGCGCGAAATGCGGCGCCGGGGCGTCGTTGACAGGCGGAATGCACATCAGGCCGGAAATCGCCAAACCATACTTCGCGCGGCAATCGGCAATGAAGGCATCGGCCTCGCCGGGAGAGACGCCCGCCTTCTGCGGCTCCTCGCCGGTATTGAGCTGGACGAACAATCCAGGCTGCCTTTTTTGGGAATCGATTTCCTTGGCTAACGCTTCGCAAATGCTCGGACGGTCAACCGAGTGAATGGCGTCGAACAGCGCCACGGCTTCCTTTGCCTTGTTGGATTGCAGCGGCCCGATCAGGTGCAGCGCGATGCCTGGATAAGCCGACATCAGCCCTGGCCACTTCGCCTTGGCTTCCTGCACGCGATTTTCGCCGAAAACGCGTTGTCCGGCGGCGATAACCGGAGTGATTGCATCGGCATCGAACGTCTTGGACACCGCGATCAGCGTCACCGATTGACGATCGCGACGCGCTTCCTTGCAGGCGCGCGCGATATCCTGCTCCACGGTCGCAAGCCCGTTTGGTAAATGCGTGGTTATCGGGGAGGGATTTTGCGGCGCCATGTCATCCGTCAGCCGTAGATTTACGGGGTTAGTTCTAATTTTACCTAGTTCCGGAAAGCCTTCTTGAACCCTTCCCTATACCTTTCATCCGGGGTCAGGGGACTAAGATGTCACGGGTCAGTCTCAACCGCAAAAGAGTGAAACTCAAGAAGGTTCTGGGAATCCGCGCGCGGCTGGCGTTGCTGGCGCTGATCCTGGTGACGCCGCTGATGCTGGAGCGGGTCCGTTCGCTGGAGGACACCCGGGCCAAGCAGATCGCGCTTGCCTCGGCTGAATTCACCAGCCTCGCCAAGCACAGCGCCGATATGCAGCGCGAAGTGATTTCGTCGGTCGAGACGGTGCTGAAATCGGCGGCCTATATCCGCGGTTCCGACGGTGGCGTCGGCCGCAGTTGCGACATCATGCGCGCCAGCCTGCCCGTCAATCTGCCCTGGATCCGCAGCCTGATGATCGCCGGCGGTGATGGGCGCATCCAGTGCTCGACAAACAACATGTTTGTCGGTCTCGATCTCAGCGACCGGCCCTATCTCATGAAAGCGCGCGAGAGCCGCGACTTTGTTTTCAGCGACTTTCTGCTCGCCAGACCGACCAACACGCCCATCGTGATGGCGGCCTATCCGGTATCCGCCATCAACCCGGACGCCGACTCAGTCGTGCTTGCCGGCGTCAATCTCGACTGGATGTCGAAGATCATGAGCAATCTGGGCGGCCGGCCCGGCGTTACCGCCGCGCTGGTCGATGGTGCGGGGACCGTGCTGGCGGCGCCGGCGGATCAGGCCAGCATGATCGGCCGGCCGCTGGATACCGTGCCGCTGTTGTCGTCGATCGCCGAAAAGGCCATCGGCTCGGACCAGCTGGAAGGGTCGCTCTCCTTCGCCGCCGTCGACGGCTCGAGACGCATGATCAACTTCGCGCGCATTGCCGGCACCCAATCGCGCCTCATCGTCAGCATCGACGAAGCCAGCGTGTCCGCCGCGATCAATCACGAAATTCGCACCGCCTATCTGCAACTCGGCTTCGTCTGCCTGTTCGTGCTGCTAGGCGCCCTGTTCGCCGCGGAGAAACTGATCATCCAGCCGATCGAGACGATGGCAGCGATGGCGAAGCGGTTCGGTCAGGGCGAATGGTCGGTACGCGCGGCGCGCAAGTCGCTGCCGGCGGAATTCGTTCCATTGGCCCGTGCCTTCAACGCGATGGCGGAGCAGCTCGGCAAGCGCGAGCGCGAACTGGTCGCCACCAATGACCGGCTCACCGTGATGGCGTCGATCGACATGCTGTCCGGCCTCGCCAACCGGCGCGGTTTCCAGAGCCGGCTCGACTTCGAATGGATGAAGGCCCAGCAATACGACAGCGAGCTGTCGCTGCTGATGATCGACGTCGATCACTTCAAGCTGTTCAACGACACCTATGGCCATCCCGAGGGCGACGCCTGCCTGAGCCGGCTCGGCGAAACGCTGTCCGCCGTCGCCGGCGAAACCATGGGCTTTGCCGGACGTTACGGCGGCGAGGAATTTTGCCTGCTGCTGCCGAACACCGACGCCACGCGCGCGCTCGAAATCGGCGAGATGGTGCGATCGGCGGTCCTGAGTCTCGCGATGCCGCATTCCACCTCGAACTACCTGACCGTCACCGTCAGCGTCGGCGTGGCATGCACCAGGCCGAACGAAAAACAGCAGCCGGGCGACCTGATCGAGGCCGCCGACGCCGCCCTCTACGCCGCCAAGCACCGCGGCCGCAACGCCGTGGTCGAGCATGGGTTTGTGCGACTGACGGATGGCGGGATGTCGCTGGCGGGCTAGCAGGCGGCCGCCGGCCCTTTAAGGTGGGGGGCGTTGACCCCCTGCGCTGTTTTGTGGCCTAGTCCGCCGTCCCCTGAGACGGCCCCTGACCTGCAAAAAGCCCTGCGATTTCATGACTTCCGAACGCTACAACGCACGCGAAACCGAGCCGCGCTGGCAACGCCAGTGGGACGAAAAGGCCATCTTCGCCTCCAAAAACGACGATGTCAGGCCGAAATACTACGTGCTCGAGATGTTCCCCTACCCCTCGGGACGCATCCATATCGGGCATGTCCGCAACTACACGCTGGGCGACGTGCTGGCGCGCTTCATGCGGGCCAAGGGCTTCAACGTGCTGCATCCGATGGGCTGGGACGCCTTCGGGCTGCCGGCCGAGAATGCCGCGATCGAGCGCAAGGTGGCGCCGAAGGCGTGGACCTACGAAAACATTGCCGCGATGAAGAAGCAGCTGCGGTCGATCGGGCTGTCGCTGGACTGGAGCAGAGAATTCGCGACCTGCGATCCCAGCTATTACAAGCACCAGCAGAAGATGTTCAACGACTTCCTGCGTGCCGGCCTCGCCGAGCGGGAAAAGCGCAAGATCAACTGGGATCCGGTCGACATGACCGTGCTCGCCAACGAGCAGGTGACCGACGGCCGCGGCTGGCGCTCCGGCGCCGTGGTCGAGCAGCGCGAGATGAACCAGTGGGTCTTCAAGATCACGAAGTACTCGCAGGAACTGCTGGACGCGCTGGATGGGCTGGACCGCTGGCCCGACAAGGTGCGGCTGATGCAGCGCAACTGGATCGGCCGCTCGGAGGGTTTGCTGGTGCGCTTCGCGCTCGATCCGGCGACCACGCCATCAGGCGAATCCGAGCTGAAGATTTTTACCACGCGGCACGATACCCTGTTCGGCGCCAAGTTCATGGCGATCGCGCCGGATCATCCGCTGGCGCAGGCGGCTGCCGCCAAGAACCCGAAACTCGCGGATTTCATCGCGGAAGCCAAGCGTCACGGCACAGCGCAGGAAATCATCGACACCCAGGAGAAGCAGGGCTTTGATACCGGCATCCGGGCGATCCACCCGCTGGACCCCGACTGGAAGCTGCCGGTCTATGTGGCCAATTTCGTGCTGATGGAATACGGCACCGGCGCGATCTTCGGCTGCCCCGCGCACGACCAGCGCGATCTCGACTTCGTCAACAAATACGGGCTCGGCAACACGCCGGTGGTGTGCCCCGAGGGCCAGGATCCGAAGACGTTTGTCATCAGCGACACCGCCTATGACGGCGACGGCCGCATGATCAACTCGCGCTTCCTCGACGGCATGACTATCGAGCAGGCCAAGCAGGACATTGCGAAACGGCTGGAAGCCGAAGTCCGCGGCAACATGCCGGTCGGCGAGCGGCAGGTGAATTTCCGCCTGCGCGACTGGGGTATCTCGCGGCAGCGCTACTGGGGCTGCCCGATCCCGGTGATTCACTGCCCGAAATGCGATGTGGTGCCGGTGCCCGACAAGGACCTGCCGGTGGTGCTGCCGGAGGACGTCAGCTTCGACAAGCCCGGCAACGCGCTCGACCATCATCCGACCTGGAAGCACGTCGCCTGTCCGAAGTGTGGGGCCAAGGCCACGCGCGAAACCGACACGATGGACACGTTTGTCGATTCGTCGTGGTACTTCGCGCGCTTCACCGATCCCTGGAACGAGAACGCGCCGACCAGCCCTGATGTCGCGAACCGGATGATGCCGGTCGACCAGTATATCGGCGGCGTCGAGCACGCGATCCTGCATCTGCTCTACAGCCGCTTCTTCACCCGCGCCATGAAGGCTACCGGCCATATCGGTATGGACGAGCCGTTCGCCGGCATGTTCACGCAGGGCATGGTGGTGCACGAGACCTATCAAAAGGCCGATGGCGGGTTCGTCACGCCGGCCGAGGTTAGAATTGAAACCGGCGCCGATGGCCGTCGCGCCGCGCTGCTGAAGACGGGCGAGGACATCACCATCGGCCCGATCGAGAAAATGTCGAAGTCGAAGCGCAACACCGTCGACCCCGACGACATCATCGCGACCTACGGCGCCGACGTCGCCCGCTGGTTCATGCTGTCGGATTCGCCGCCGGATCGTGACGTGATCTGGAGCGACGAGCGGGTGCAGGGCGCCTCGCGCTTCGTGCAGCGGCTGTGGCGGCTGGTCAACGAGTCGGCCGATATTGCCGGGAAGAACGCAACGTCAGCCCCGGCGGCGCGGCCAGCGGCGTTCGGCGCGGACGCGCTGGTGCTGCGCAAGGCCGCCCATGGCGCGCTGGACAAGGTCTCCTCCGGCATCGAAAAACTGCATTTCAACGTCTGCCTCGCCCATATCCGCGAATTCGCCAATGTGCTGGCCGAGATTCTCGGCCGCGAAGGGCAACCGTCGCCGGATCTGGCCTGGTCGGTCCAGGAGGCCGCGGTCATTCTTGTTCAACTGTTCGCTCCCATGATGCCGCACCTGGCCGAACAGTGCTGGGTGGTTTTGGGCCAGAAGGGGCTGATTTCGGAGGCCAATTGGCCCCAAATCGAACGCGATTTGCTGGTTGAAGACTCCGTGACCCTGGTGGTTCAGGTCAACGGCAAGAAACGGGGCGACGTCACAGTGGCCCGCACTGCCCAAAATCCGGAAATTGAGGCTGCCGTTTTGGCCCTCGATGCGGTAAAACAAACTCTCGGCGGCAAGGCCGTCCGCAAGGTCATTATTGTTCCCATGAGGATCGTGAATGTCGTTGGCTAGTACCCGCATCGCCGCTCGGCTTCTGGTCGTGGCCGCCCTGGCGGCGCTGACGGCCGGCTGCTTCCAGCCGATGTATGCCGAACGTAACGACGGCACCCCGGGCCTGCGCGAAAAGCTGATGGGGGTGGAAGTCCCGGCCGTCGACAAGGCCAACGCCTCGCGCGAGGCGCGGATCCAGGTCGAAATCCGTAATGCGCTGAAGTTCAAACTCTACGGCAACGCCACCGGCATGCCGCCCACGCACCGGCTGGTGCTACGGTTCAGTTCCAGCCGCTCGTCGCTGATGCTCGATCCCGCCACCGCATTGCCTTCCAGCGGAAACTACGGCATCGACGCGCAGTACCAACTGATCGACCTCGTCACCAATAAATCGGTCATGACCGGAACCACGTTCGCGCGCGTGTCCTACGACATCCCGGGCCAGTTGCAGCGCTTCGCCCGTGCCCGCGCTTTCCGCGACGCCGAGGATCGCGCCGCGCATGAGATCGCGGAAAACATCCAGACCCGGCTGGCGTCGTTCTTCGTCGCCGGCACCTGACGTCTTCACCCTCCCCTGGAGGGGGAGGGTCGACGCGAATGAAATGAGCGGCGGGGTGGGGTGACAGTCCCTCGTTGCAAGCGGTGCCCGAGTTGAGAGATCAC
>JAYSPJ010000578.1:0-2601 GCA_043722155.1 Bradyrhizobium sp. | reverse complement strand
CTGATGCCGGAGCTGGAATGGCAGCACGGCTATCCGATGGCGCTGATCATGATGCTGGTCGCCGCGGCGGGGCCGTACTTTTTCTTCAGATGGAAGAAGTGGCTGTAGTCATGCCCCCCAGCGCTTGGGGCGGAGCGCAATAGGAGCGGCGCGGGACGGTTATGAAAGTCAAAGACGTCATCCGGCTGTTGGAAGGGGAAGGCTGTTTTCTGGTTGCAACGCACGGCAGCCACCGGCAATACAAGCACCCGGTTCGGCCGGGCCGCGTGACGGTCGCGGGTAAGCCCTCGGATGATCTTGCGCCTGGCACCCTGAACAGTATCTTGAAGCAGTCTGGGCTGAAGGACCAACATTGATGCGCTACGCAGTCGTGATCGAAAGGGCTAACGGCAACTATTCGGCCTATGTGCCGGACCTGCCGGGCTGCATTGCTACCGGCGACACGGTTGCAGAGGTCGAGAACGAAATTCGCGAGGCGATCCGGTTCCATATCGACGGCCTTCAGGCCGATGGCATCGCAGTGCCGCCGCCGACCAGCATCGCCGAATACGTCGAGACGTAAGCGCCCACGTCTTCTTCGATCGACCGCTCATGGATGAATTTCAAGCTGATGCCGGAGCTGGAATGGGTTCAATGCTATCCGATGGCGCTGATCATGAAGTTGGCCGCCGCGGCGGGGCCTACTTTTTTCAGATGGAAGAAGTGGCTGTAGTCACTGAGGTGTTAAAGCGTACCTCCCTCCGGTGGAGCTTTCATACACCTCCGGAAAACCAGGGAACCCGCCTCATTTGTACGAGTAAAATTTGAGCGTTGCGCTGAACGTTTGCGCGACGGCTTTCTGCGATAACGCTGTCACAAGCCGCGAGGAAAGCCATGGTTCAGAAAGTCATAACGTCATCCCGTAACGTGGTCGATTTCGCGCGCTATCAGGCCGACCGCAGCGCCGCGGGCAGGGCGCTGGCGATGTCGGCGCGGATCTGCCGGCATTGCGGCGCGGCGCTATTGGAGGGCGAGCGCGAGGACGAATGCTCCAGCACCTTCAACGTCGAGGCCGACAGCCTGCGCTGGCAGGCCGCGCAGATCCTGCGCGGATTGATTTGAGCGGGGCCCGCCGACCTCATCCTGAGGAGCCGCGTAGCGGCGTCTCGAAGGATGGGCCGCAAGCACTATTTCTCCGTCCATCCTTCGAGACGCCATGCTGCGCATGGCTCCTCAGGATGAGGATCTCGGCTACACGTGCTGGCCGCCATTGATGTGGATCTCGGCGCCGTTGACGTAGGAGCTGGTCTCCGTGCACAGCACATAGATGATCTTCGCGACTTCATCCGGCGTTCCCAGCCGGCGCAGCGGGATCTGCTGCTCGACGATCTTCTCGGTGCCCGGCGACAGGATCGAGGTGTCGATTTCGCCCGGCGCGATCGAATTGACGCGGACGCCGATGCGGCCGAAATCGGACGCCATCTCGCGGGTCAGTGAGGCCAGCGCCGCCTTCGAGGTGGCGTAGGCCGCCCCCGCGAACGGATGCACGCGGGAGCCGGCGATCGAGGTGACGTTCACCACCGAGCCCCTGGCGGCCTTCAATTCCTCGATCAGCCCGCGCGCCATCATGATCGGCGCGAAGAAATTGACCCGGAACACGTGGCTCCAGGTCTCGATGTCGGTATCGATCGACCCCAGCCGTGCGCCGCCGTCGGCCTTCGGCGAAATCGCGGCGTTGTTGACCAGCGCGTGCAGCTCGCCGCCCTCCAGCCGGTCACGGATTTCCGAAATCGCCCGCGTGGTGTCGGCGTGGTTGGCGAGGTCGACCTGGATGTGGTCCTCGGGTCCGGCGCCCCACGGGCATTCTTCCGGGAACGGATGCCGCGAACAGGTCAGGACGCGCCAGCCCGCTGAGGAAAAGCGGATCACGGTCGCATGGCCGATGCCGCGGCTGGCTCCGGTCAGAAGCATCGTGCGTCGCGGGCCGTGGTTGGTTGGATTCGGCATAAAGGTCCTTCAGACTCTGGGATTCACGGATAAAGCCGCGTCTTCGACCATGGCTGGTCGGGCGCCGCGCGCACGAATTCGATGCGGTCGTGCAGGCGGAACGGCCGGTCATGCCAGAATTCGAAGCGGGCGGGCGTGATGCGCCAGCCGCTCCAGCCCGATGGCCGCGGCACCTCGCCGACGAGGTGCCTGGCTGCCACTTTGGCAATCGCCTGCTCGAAGGCAAAACGGCTTTCCAAGGGCTGCGACTGCTTGCTGGCCCAGGCGCCGATCTGCGCCTGTTTCGGTCGGGTCGCGAAATAGGCGTCGGCCTCGGCTTCCGTCACCGGCGACACGTTGCCGCGGATGCGGACCTGCCGGCGCAGCGATTTCCAGTGAAATAGTAAAGCCGCCTTAGGATTTGCGGCGAGTTCGCGGCCTTTCGGGCTGGCGATGTGGCTGTAGAAGACAAAACCCTCGGTATCATAGCCTTTCATCAGGACCATTCGCACATCCGGCAGCCCGTCGGCGTCGACAGTGGCCAGCGACATCGCGTTGGGATCGCTCGGCTCGGCCTTCACCGCCTCCGCGAACCAGTCGCCGAACAGCGCAAACGGTTCCTCGGCGGCGGTGAAA
>JAYSPJ010000577.1:0-5091 GCA_043722155.1 Bradyrhizobium sp. | reverse complement strand
AACTGCGGCGATCGCCAATTTAAGCAATGCTTTGATATTTATTCAATACGTTAAATCGTTGGGATGCAAGGTTGCGTGGAGAAGCCACTCCGCGACCTCAGCCAAGCGGAATTTCACTCGCTTTATGGCACTGACCGCTTCAGCGCGGCGACTCTTGCCAGCCGGATGCGCTATGTCGTCAAGCATATGAGCACCCGGCTGATGACGTCGGCCTTCTCGATGATCCTGCGCGACTGGTATGATTTCGCGGTGACCATCTCGGGTCCGCCGGAGATGAACTATCCGATGAGCACCGGCTCCGACAGTCTGCTCAACTTCATGTTCACCATGCCCGAAGGCGTCCGCAACACGATCGAGGAGATCGGGGTCGAGAATGTCCGCCAGGGCGACGTCATCATCTGCAACGATCCCTACCGTGTCGGGCTTCACGTCAACGACGTCGCCTTCATCCGCCCGGTGTTCGCCGGTGGCCGCCTGACCTCGTTCGTCGCGATCCGCGCGCATCAGCTGGATATGGGCGGAACGGTGCCCGGCGGGTTCAGCGGCACCAAGAAGGACGTGCAGGAAACTGGCCTCGTCATCCCGCCAATGTTTCTCTACCGCGACGACAAGCCGATCGCATCGACCTTCAATCTGATCTTCGACAACGCGCGCTTTGCGCCACTGCTGCTGCCGGATATGAAGTCGCTTTACCAATGCCTGTTGCTCGGCGAGCGGCTGCTCCACGAAAGCATCGCCCGCTATGGCCTCGACGCCTATCTCGGCGCCATTCGCTACAGCTGCGACGTGTCGGCCGATGCGATGCGCCACGCCATCGCCACGAAAATTCCCGATGGCGTCTATTACGGCGAGGACATGCTCGATTCCGACGGGCTTTCCGAGGGCCGCGAATATCGGCTGCGCGCCAAGATCACCAAGGTGGGCCACCGGCTCGAACTAGACTTCAGCGGTAGTTCTCCCGAAGCCCCGGCGAGCATCAATTGCGGCCCGCTCGACGTCAAGGCCGGGGTCGGCGTGGCGCTCAAGATGCTGATCGAACAGGAAACTCCACTATCGTCGGGCGTGTTCCGCGACATTGACATCGTGCTCCCGCCAGGAACCTTCGTCAGCGCCACTCCGACCGGACCGGTGTTCATGTATTGGGAGCCGCAATTCTGCGTCCTCAACGCCGTCTACAAGGCATTTTCGCAGGCGTTGGGGGACGAGGCGATCGGGTCGGATTTCGGGTCGATGATGGTCCACAACGGCTCGGGCCTTCGCAAGGACGGCACATCGTGGCTGTCAGTCGCGACCTGTGGCGGCGAGCATGGCCCGTGGGGCGCGACCAAGGTCGGCGATGGCGATAGCTACACCGTCAACCATACTGGCAACAACCTCGACCCCGCCATCGAGGCGATCGAGTCTGAAATCCCCGGCGTCTTCATGCGCAAGGAATATGCCATCGACACCGGCGGTCCGGGCAAATTTCGCGGCGGTGCTGCGGTCATCCGCGATACCTACTGGCTTGAGCCCGGCCGTCACGGCCAGACCACCCTGCACACCAAGAGCCCGGCGGGGGTCGGCGCGAACGGCGGGCGGTCGGGGACCAGCCAGGCATGCTGGACATTCCCGCCCGAGAGCTTCGACGTCGCCAAGGAACAGCGTCCGCTGCCGATCGACGACGCCGACGTGTACCGTGGCTCCGAACCGATGGCCGGCATGCTCGATCCCGAGACCAAGGCGCTCGATCCCGCAGGCAAATATTTCTACTTCGCCTCGCGCCCCGTGTGGGAGCTTGAACCAGGCAGTTCCATGCGCTTCCAGACTGCCGGCGGCGGCGGTTGGGGCGACCCGCTCGAGCGCGATCCCGAGCGTGTCAAGCGCGATGTGCGCGACGAATATGTCAGCATCGAGGGGGCGCTGCGCGATTACGGCGTGGTGATCACCGGCGAACCGAAGCTTCACCCCGAACGGCTCGAGATCGATCAGGCGGCAACCGAGCGCCGCCGTGCCGCGATGCGCGCCGCGGCCTGACCGCCGTAGGGAAGGAGCCGGCAATGCGACTGAGGGACAAGGTCGCACTGGTGACCGGTGGTGCCTGCGGGTTGGGAGAAGCGATCTGCCGCGCCTATGTCACCGAGGGCGCCTCGGTCGTCATTGCCGATATCGACGAACAGGCTGGCGCGGCGCTGGCCGGTGAAATCGGAACCGCGGCCCGCTTCCTTCGTCTCGACGTCACCAAGGAAGACGATTGGATGCGCGGCCTGGCGACGCTCGACCGGCTCGACATCCTGGTCAATAATGCCGGCGTCGCGATCCTCGGCGATGTCGAGCAGGTGTCGCTCGAACAGTTTCGTCAGACGCTCGACGTCGACCTGGTCGGCGTGTTCCTCGGCTGCAAGCACGCCATTCCCGTGATGAAGCGGCACGGCGGATCTATCATCAACATGAGTTCGATGAGCGGGGTTCGCGCTCAGGCCGAACTATGCGCCTATAATGCCGCCAAGGGGGGCGTCACGCTGCTCACCAAATCGGTCGCGCTGCACTGCGCCAAGCAGGGCAATGGCATTCGCTGCAACTCGATCCACCCGGGCGCCATTCACACGCCACTGATCGACAAGGTGCTCGGTACGGCGGAGAATCGTGACGAAATCTATGCGAGCTGGGTCGCCACCCACCCGATCGGCCGTCTCGGCCAGCCCGCGGAAGTGGCGTCGCTGGCGGTCTATCTCGGGTCCGACGAAGCGGCCTTCGCCACCGGCGCCGAGTTCAGGCTCGACGGCGGCAGCACGCTTTGAAACAGGCGGCATAATACCGGCGTCATTCAGGACGGAAAAATTCGTCGAGATTCCGAATCATTCCGGTTCTCGTGAGGAGAGATGCTGTGAAGTTCGCCTATATGCCGGACACCCATTTTGGCGCGTATGATCAGGCGGCCCCTTCGCCGCAAGAGGCCGCCGACGCCTTTGAGCAGGTGATCGAGGAAGCTGTGCTGGCCGAGGAGCTGGGCTTTGACGGCGTGTTCCTGCCGGAGCGGCACGCGCGCGGCGAAACATTCGTACCCTCGCCTTTGCTGGCCGCCACCGCGATCGCGGCACGCACCAGCCGCATCCGTATCGCCACAACCGTTCTTATGCCCACACTCTACAACCCGATGCATCTGGCCGAACAGGTCGCGATGATCGACAACCTGTCGCGCGGGCGCTTTACCCTGGGGATGGGGGTAGGGTACCATCAGGATTACCACCGCTATTTTGGCGTCCAATGGGAGCGTCGCGGCAGGCGGTTCGAGGAAGCGCTGGAGGTGCTGCACCTTGCCTTTGCGGGCGAGCGGTTCAGCTATGCAGGCGAATTCTACCAGTACGACAATGTCCAGCTGACCCCCCGCACGTTCCAGCGACCGCGCGTGCCGATTTGGATTGGCACGCACAGCCCGGCCAAGCCTTTGGATCGTGCGCTAGCGCACGATGGCTGGGTGCTGTGGACGCAGCCCGACTGGGATGAGAGTGAGGCGTGGATTGCGCAAACGCGGGCCCGCGCGGCGGCGCAGGGCAAGCTGGACTGGACGCTGGTGCTCAATCAGGATGGCTGGATCGGCGATGATCCTGCTGCGATGCGTGCGGCCCATGCCCCGCGCTGGCTGCGCGAAGCCAACTTTTATGACGAGCACGACTTCGACGGCGAAATCAGCCCCAAGGCCGAAGAGGCCGAGCACGCGATCCGCGATTTCGAGACGCGCCAGTGGCATTTCGGAACGCCCGAAAGCTGGATCGCGCGGATCCGGGAAATGGACCGAAGGTTCCAGCCCGAATGGCTCAATTTCCGCCTGCGCACGCCCAACGCGGGCGGCGGGGCCCCGTATCCCACCCGCGAGGAAACATGCGACGCGATCCGCCGGTTCGGCATCGACGTGCTGCCGGCCCTGCGCGGCAGGCAATCTGACTGACCCGCGCGTCGTCAAACCGCGTTCCGGGCTTTCGAATGACACTTTAAGATAGTTTTTTGCAATTATAGGTATTGCATATGACTAATTTACTGCGGTTCGATGCAAGTCTGCGTACTATTGAACCGGAGGTGCTGTCAGTCGAATGCTAACCCGTCTCCGTCAAAAGGGGATGATGCAAGCATTATCCTATAAGCGCTGACGTGCTCCCCTGATTGTTACCACTCAGAGGTAAAGTCCTTCCATTGTTTGGCTGATGGTTGATGGGATGACAAGCAGTGCCGGGGCATTCCCCGGCACTGCTTGTTTTGCGATCTCGGCGGGCATGCGCCCACCCAGTTTCGAGTGCGGCCTGACCGTGTTGTAATCGTGCTGCCTACGCCAATCTTGTGGTCTTCCGGATCAATTATGACAGTCAGCGACCGGAGCTGCCGAGTTTCGCCGTCAGAAAACAAGGAACGCTGATTGCCTACCGCGGCACGGTGCAGCTGGGCCGGCTGGATTTTGTCACGGACAAACCCAGGATTCGCGATCTGATCGCACAGACCGTGCGCTAGTTGCATGTCGGAGTTGCTCAACCCCGCACTGGCGTTTGCCGCAGGTGTACTGACAATCTTCTCCCCTTGCGTGCTGCCGCTAGTCCCGATCGTGCTGGGCAGCGCTGGCCAGCGGCACAGGGCGGGACCGCTGGCGTTATGTGCCGGACTTGTTGTGTCGTTCACGCTGATCGGTTTCGCGCTCGCCACGCTGGGCGGCGGGCTTGCTGTGGATCCGGAAACGGTGCGGCAGACCGGTGCGGTGTTGATGATAGTAGCGGGCATCGTTCTGTTGAGCGCCCGAGTGCAAGCCATGTTGGCACGACTTGCCGCGCCACTTGCAAACTGGGCTCAGGCGCGACAGTCGGGGCTTGATCGCTTTGGCCTCGCTGGTCAGGCGCTGATCGGCGTCTTGCTGGGTATGGTCTGGATTCCCTGCGTCGGGCCAACGCTGGGTGCGGCGACGGTGCTGGCCTCCCAGGGCAAGGATCTTGCCCAGGTAGCCATAGTGATGGCGGTCTATGGACTGGGCATTTCTACCATTCTGCTGGCAATCGCGATTGCCGCGCGGGGCCTGCTAGCGCGCTGGAACCGGCAATTGGTGGCGGGGGCAGGGCGGAGCAAGGCCATTCT
>JAYSPJ010000576.1:0-1919 GCA_043722155.1 Bradyrhizobium sp. | reverse complement strand
GCGGAGAGTTTTACAGAGATGCCCGGCCGCTCGGGCAGGGGCCGGGCATCCGCGGCGCGGCCGATGGCTTCGATCGCGCTGGCATAGGAATTGAAATAGCGCTCGGCGTCGGCGGCGGTGCGGGCGCCTTCGCCGAGCATGTCGAAGGAGAAGCGGGTCGCGTCGGCGGAATGCGCCCGGTCGAGGGCTGCTTCGATGGTCTCGCCGAGCACGAAATGGCTGCCCATCAGCCGCATCGCCTGCCGCGTGGCGGCGCGCACCGCGGGAACGCCGAGCCGTTTTGTCAATCGCCCGATGGTGCCTTGTGGGGTTTCGCCCGGTTGTATCACGCGCGCCGACATTCCGAGCGCCCAGGCGGAAGCGTTGACGAGGAAGGCACTGGATTTGGTTTCGTGATGGACAAAATCGCCCTGGGCGAGCTTGTCTTCGATGAACTGGTCGGCGGTGCGGGCGTCCGGCACGCGCAGCAGGGCTTCCGCCAGCACCATCAGCGCCAGTCCCTCTCTGGTGGAGAGCGCGAATTCGCGAAGCATGTCCTCGACGCCGCCGAACCGGTCGTCTTTGGCCCTGATAGCGCCGATCAGGCGGCTCGCGGAGCGGTCGATCCGCGCGTTCTGCTCGGCGCTCTGTTCGGCTGTGGCGAGAAGCCGTTCGGCGATGGCGCCATCGTCCGGCGCGTAGAGCGCCTGGAAGGAAGGGAAAAGTGGGAGTTCGGATGCCATGACCTGCCCTGAGAAACCGGCACATTCTATCATGCGGCCAAGCTTGGCACTGCTAAACCCGTGCGATAGGTTCCATGGGATTTGGCGGTTTGAGTTGTGGCGATGGCGCTCATGGGCAAGCGGGAACGATCTGGCGGGCGGAGCAGAACCCTGTCGTTTTGCGGTTTTGCCACGGCTCTGGCAGGTTTGTATCTGAGTGCCGCGCCGTTGCCCGCGCTCGCGGTCGAACTCAGCGCGCCGGTCGCTGCACTCTACAGTTCAGTGTCGATCTTTCCCCCGACGGCAAAATCCATGACGGTCTGCTACGGTTTCGTGTGTCGCCGCCGCGAAACTCTCGATTTCACGCCGGGCGACCGCAACGCGCTGACGCAGATCATGGCGGCGGGCCGCGCATCGGCCGCGGCGGAACGGGCGGCGGCGCAGAAAGCGGTGGTCTGGTTCGATCGCCGCATGGGGCCGATCCTCGGCACCAACAAGCGCGTCGCCAAGGCGGATTTCCGTCACTTCGACGACAGGCACAATTACGATTGCTGGGACACTACCCGCAACACCACCAGCCTGCTGCTGGTGCTGCAGCAATGGGGCCTGCTGAAATATCACGGGGTGGGCGACCCGCATTACCGGGGCAATGCGCTGGTGCTGCAGACGCCGCACAATACCGCGGTGCTGCTCGAGCGCGCGACCAAGGTCAGGTGGGTCGTGGACATGTGGACGCGCGGCTACGCGCAGCCACCGGATGTCATGACGGTTGAAAAATGGGTGAAGGAAGATTGAATATCAAACCAGCGCGTTCAGCGCCGGCTCGATTGCGCGCAAGAGCGATGCCCGCTCCTGCCCATTGCACTCTGTTCTTTTGAGATGTTCTTGGAAGTCCCACTCCCGGATCAGATCCGAGAGTGCGCTGTTGCGGACCGCGCTCCCAGCCTTAAACCTTGAGGTTCTCGGCCGAGGTCTTGCCGCGATTGGCAACCTCTTCGTATTCGACCGTCTGTCCTTCGTTGAGCGAGGAAAGGCCAGCTTTCTCGACCGCCGAAATATGAACGAAAACGTCTTTGCCGCCACTTGAAGGCTGGATGAACCCAAAACCCTTGGTCGCGTTGAACCACTTCACAGTACCTTTAGCCATCACGTCGTCTCCGCGGGATCAAAACAATTAACGAGCCGCCGGTCCCCGCACACCGGCATGCCCGAAGGGCA
>JAYSPJ010000575.1:0-3274 GCA_043722155.1 Bradyrhizobium sp. | reverse complement strand
TTGGTGACCTGCGCGAAATTCTGCTTGAAGTAGGTGAACAGCTGCTTCGGCTTGTCCGACAGCGCCGAGATCGGCGTGTCGTTGCCCATCGAGCCGTTGGCTTCCTCGCCGGTCGAGGCCATCGGCGTCATCAGGATGGTGATGTCTTCCTGCGAATAGCCGAATGCCTGCTGGCGATCGAGCAGCGGCAGGTTGGAGCGCATGCCCTTGGTCGGGGCATCCGGCAGTTCCTCCAGCACGATCTGGGTGCGGTCGAGCCACTCGCGATAGGGATGGCTCTTGGCCAGCTGCGCCTTGATCTCGTCGTCCGGAATCAGGCGGCCCTGTTCGAGGTCGACCAGCAGCATCTTGCCGGGCTGCAGCCGCCACTTGGTGATGATGTGCTCTTCGGGGATCTTCAGCACGCCCATCTCGGACGCCATGATGATGCGGTCGTCGCTGGTGACGAGATAGCGCGCCGGGCGCAGGCCGTTGCGGTCGAGCGTGGCGCCGATCTGGCGGCCGTCGGTGAAGGCGATCGCGGCCGGGCCGTCCCACGGCTCCATGATCGCGGCGTGATATTCGTAGAACGCGCGGCGCGTTTCATCCATCAGCGGATTGCCGGCCCAGGCTTCCGGAATCATCATCATCACGGCGTGCGGCAGCGAGTAGCCGCCCTGCACCAGGAATTCGAGACCGTTATCGAAGCAGGCGGTGTCGCTTTGTCCTTCATAGGAGATCGGCCACAGACGGCTGATGTCCTTGCCGTACAGTTCCGAATGCACGGAGGCCTGCCGCGCCGCCATCCAGTTGACATTGCCGCGCAGCGTGTTGATTTCGCCGTTATGGGCGATCATCCGGTACGGATGCGCCAGCGACCAGGCCGGGAAGGTGTTGGTCGAGAATCGCTGATGCACCAGCGCCAGTGCGCTGTCGAAATCCGGCTCGGAGAGGTCGGGATAATACTTGCCGAGCTGGTCGGCCAGGAACATGCCCTTGTAGACCACGGTGCGGCACGACAGCGACACCGGGTAATAACCGGCAAGGCCGCGGTCGCGGCGCTGATAGATCGCCTGCGAGATCGACTTGCGCAGGATGTAGAGCCGACGCTCGAACTCGTCGTCGGTCTTGGCGGCGCCGTTGCGGCCGATGAACACCTGCATGTGCGCGGGCTCGGTCGGCTTGACGGTTTCGCCGAGCGAAGAATTGTCGGACGGCACCTCGCGCCAGCCGAGCAGCACCAGTCCCTCGTCCCTGATCTGGTCGGTGATGATGCTCTTGATGACTTTGCGCCACGCCGTTTCCTTCGGCATGAACAGCGCGCCGACCGCATACTCGCCCGGTTCCGGCAATTGGAAGCCGATCTCGGCCGCCTTGCGCGCGAAGAAGGCATGCGGAATCTGCACCAGGATGCCGGCGCCGTCGCCGGCGCGCGGATCGGCGCCGACCGCGCCGCGGTGCTCGAGGTTGCAGAGAATGCTCAGCGCGTCGGCGACGATCTGATGCGACTTCTTGCCCTTGATATTGGCGATGAAGCCGACGCCGCAGGAATCCTTCTCCAGCGAGGGGTCGTACAGGCCTTCGGCCGGCGGACGCCAGCTGAACTCGCGCGCGACTTCGTCCGGTTTCGAGGCCGGGGCCGCCGACAGCGCATCCGTCACGATGTTTTCGCGCTCGAACTCCGACCCGCTCATCTCACGTCCTCTCAATAAGGCCAACCGCCTCACCGTCCGCTGGCGCACCTTGGGCGTTTGCGGCACCCACCGGGCCACCGCTCGTCCTCCGCGAGCCGCAATTTCGTAAATTCAGGCCTGGGCGTCCGGCGTCCCCGACGAACGGCCTTGCCTTTTACTTCCTGGCGCCTGAGCACCAACTTGCGCTGCAATCCCTGTGCCCGGATCGCACCGCAATTGAGACAGCTATGCTGTCCTAACTCCGACCATGCCAAATTTTTTTCTATCACACAAGCGCGTGAAAGTCGCCGGTTGCATGGCAGGCCCGTGCCGGTCGAGGGGATAGCCCGCCCGCCGCGGATTTGAAGCAAACGCGCCGCGATCCGGCCCAAGGTCCGCCGGATTTTGCAATGAAGTTGCCTGCGGGAGCAACGAGCGAAAACGCTCAGGGGCGTTAGCAGGAGCGATATCCGATGAAGCTGTTCACGGGATGGGTCATATCGGCCGGGCTGGTTGTGGCGGCCGGCGCCGCCAATGCGCAAATGCTGGTGCCCCGAGAGGTCGGGCGCTCGCCTTACACGGTGGTGTCCGACATCGGCGGCCCCTATGCGGCGATGCCGCCGGAAGCGCCAGTGCCCGGCTACGGTCCGCGATTGCTGCCGCCGCAGGAGGTCTACACCGTGCTGCGCGACGGCGGGTTTTCACCGCTCGGCATTCCGGTACGGCGTGGCCCCTTCTACACGATCTCGGTGATCGATCGCGGTGGCGACGACGGGCGGTTGGTGATCGACGCCCGCACCGGGCGGATACTGCGGTTCCTGCCGGCCAACCGCGTGGGCGACAATTTCGACGACGCGGTGACGACCACCTATGGGCGGCCCGGCCCGCCGCCGCCCGCCACCGAGATCAGGGGCGAGCCGCGTCCGCCGCGCGCGGTACCGAAGGTCGCAAGCCGCACGTCGGCGGTGCCGGTTCCAAAGCCGGCGCCGCGCGTCGGCGAAGTCAGGCCGCTGGCAGCCCAGCCGGCTTCGGTGCAGCCGGCCCAGCAGTCGGTTGCCGCGGTGCCGGCGAAGCCGGCTGATCCGCAAACCACCGGCCAGGCCGCGGCCCCCGCAGCCGCCGCTGCAGCAGCCCCAATCGAGGCCAGGCCCGCGCCGCAGACCCTGCCGACCCAGGATATGCCGAAGGCCCAGGGGCTGGAGTGAGACGAACTTATCCACACGTCGTCCCGCGAACGCGGGGACGACGATAAGCAAAAAAACGCCCCGGTTTCCCGGGGCGTTTTCGTCTCGGCCAATATCTGCCGAAATCCAATCTTACGCGGCGGCTTTCTCGGCCGAGCTGTCGGTCACCTGCGGAGCGACGGGGCTCGCGGTCGAGATCGGAATGCTGCGCGGCTTCTTGGCCTCGGGAATCTCGCGCACGAGATCGACGTGGAGCAGGCCGTTTTCGAGCGAGGCGTTCTTCACTTGCACGAAATCGGCAAGCTGGAAGGCGCGTTCGAAGGCGCGCGCCGCGATGCCGCGGTACAGCACTTCGGCCTTGTCCTTGCCGTTCTCATTGGCGGATTTTTCGCCCTTGATCGTCAGCGTGTTTTCCTTGGCGACGATCGAAAGCTCGCC
>JAYSPJ010000574.1:0-3783 GCA_043722155.1 Bradyrhizobium sp. | reverse complement strand
GTCGCAGTCTCAAATGGCGTCTTGAATTCCCAGCCCCGCCCGCAACATTCGGCACGAAAACACACCCATGAACTTCTTTCTGACGATCGTCCTCGATGGGTTGATTCAGGCTTCCTGGCTTTTCATCGTTGCATTGGGGCTGACGCTGGTATTCGGCGTATTGAAGATTCTCAACATCGCCCACGGCAGCTTCTACGCGCTCGGCGCCTATATCGCGGCGACCGCGGTGACCATGGCTGCGGCGCACAGCCTTCCACCCAGCATCGGCTTTGTCGTGATGCTGGTTTCCGTTGCCCTGATCGCGTCCGCGGTCGGCTTTCTGCTCGAACGCGGCCTTCTCAAATTGTTCTATGGCCGCGACGAGGTGGTGCTGCTGCTGGTGACCTATGCGGTGTTTCTCATCCTCGAGGACGTCACCAAGTTGATCTGGGGCGTGAACCCGATCTATGCGACGCAGCCCTATGAATTGTTCGGTAATGTTGCTTTCGCCGGTCTCTACTATGTCGGCTATGACCTGGTGCTGATTCCTATTTCAGCCGCTATCGGGCTTGCCGTCTGGTTCGGCCTCAATCGCACCATTACCGGCAAGATTGTGCTGGCCGTGATCCACAATGAAGAGATGAGCGTCAGCATGGGCGTGCGGGTGAACCGGGTTTACGCCGTCGCCTTTGCTTTCGGCGTATTGCTCGCTGCACTCGCTGGCGCGCTGACCGCGCCAAAAATCTCGATGCAGCCGGGCCTCAGCTCGGATGTCATCATTCTCAGTTTTGCCATCGTCGTGATCGGCGGATTGGGCAGCGTCGAAGGTGCGGCCGTGGGCGCAGTTCTGGTCGGGCTCGCGCGCGCGGCGTCAGTGCATCTGATGCCGCAGGCCGAGCTGTTCATGATCTACCTGATCATGACGGCGGTTCTGATGTTTCGTCCCGAGGGCCTGTTCACGCGCGAGACGGCGAGGCGGATATGATGAAGCAAGGCCTCCATCCCCTGATCATGATCGCGCTGGTGGCAGCGGTGACGCTGATCGGCCGCGTGCTTCCGACATGGACGCTGTCGCTGGCGACCATCGCTGCTTCCAATGCGTTAATTGCGCTGGGCATCGTGGTGCTGGCGCGCACCGGCAACGTCTCGTTCGGCCAGGGCCTGTTCTTCGCCGCCGGCGGTTATGGCGTGGCACTGATCGCCAACGCCTGGGGAATTACCGACGCAGTCGTGCAGGTTGTCATCGGAGCCGTCTGCGGCGGCCTGCTCGGCCTGTTGATCGGTCCCCTGATCGCCCGCTACAGCGGCATCTTCTTCGGCATGCTGACGCTCGCGCTGTCGATGGTGCTCTACGGCGCGCTGGTCAAAACCACCGCGCTTGGCGGATCCGACGGATTCAATGTCGGCCGTCCCAGCCTGTTCGGTATGGTGTTCAGTGACCCGCGCGAGGCAGATTTCATGCTGTATGCGGTCTCGGTCGTTACCACTGGCTTCGCCGGCATCGCCGCGACGATTCTGTTCCGGTCCGAACTCGGTCTTGCCAGCCTCGCGGTTCGCGAGAACAATCTGCGTGTCGAATATCTGGGCATTTCGGCCAACCGGATCATCACCTTCAATTTCGTTATCGCGGCTGTGTTCGCCGGCGCCAGTGGCGCCTTTGCCCTGATGGCGCAGCGCCACATCGATCCACAATTCGCCTACTGGACCACGTCAGGCGAGTTCGTCTTCGTGGCGGTGCTTGCGGGATACCAGAGCGTCGCTGCGGTATTTGTCGCCTCGATGGCACTGGAACTGGTTCGCTCATTCTCGAATCTCTATCTACCCAACACTTGGCAGCTTGTGCTCGGCGTTTTCCTGCTCGGCGTCATCCTGTTTCTGCCCCGAGGCATCGGCTCGCTCTGGGTCAGGGACAGACGGCAAAAGCACCGCGCGACGGCCACTCCGCCGATCGCGACCGAAAATCGGGTGATGCTGTGAACCCAGTCCTTTCGGTTCGTGGGGTCGAAAAACGCTTTGGCGCAGTGGTCGCCGCCGAGGCGCTGAGCCTCGATATCGCAGCCGGTCAGCGGGTCAGCCTGATCGGCGCCAACGGCGCCGGCAAGACGACCTTCGTCAACATGGTCACCGGCTATCTCAAGCCCGACTCCGGCTCGATTGTGCTGGAGGGGATGGACATCAGCGGACGCTCGCCACGAAACGTGGCGCGTCTGGGCATTTCCCGGTCGTTCCAGATTCCGCAATTGTTCATCGAGCTCACGGCAGCCGAAAATCTGGCGGTAGCGGTCTCCGGCGTGCGCGCGCAGTCGCTTTCGTTTTTTTCACCTGCGGAGGCGCATGGCCGCCGCGACAGGGCACTCGAATTGCTCGGGCGGTTCCGACTCACCGAGATGGCCGACCGGCCGATCTCGGAACTTGCGGGCGGCGTCCGCAAACTGGTCGACATTGCCATGGCGCTGGTGCGCCGGCCAAAACTGCTGTTGCTGGACGAGCCGACCTCGGGCGTTTCGGCGGAAGAGAAGTTCGAGACCATGGACCGCGTGATTCATGCCGTCGCACCGGATGCCGCTACCATCGTCTTCGTCGAACACGACATGGAGATCGTCAGCCGCTATGCCGACCGCGTGGTGGCGTTTTACCAGGGCCGTGTTCTCGCGGACGGCGACCCTCGTGACGTTTTGAAGGATTCCGAAGTTCGCCGCTACGTAACCGGGGGCACGCAATGAGCGACGCGACGCCCTTGCTCGAAATCGACAATCTGGTGGTCGAGATCCAGTCAATGCCGGCGCTGCGCGGCTTTTCGATGCGCGTGACGCGGGGCGCCATGGTCAGCCTGGTCGGCCGCAACGGCGCCGGCAAAACCACCCTGATGCGCTCGATCATGGGTCATCTCAAGCCGATACAAGGCACCGTCCGGTTCGATGGTGGCGATCTGTCGGCCCGCCCGCGCCATGCCCGCGCCGCGCTCGGGATCGGCTACATGCCGGAGGATCGCTGTCTGGTGCCGCAACTCACCGTCGAAGAAAACATCCTGCTGCCGCTATGGGTCGCCGAACACCTCGACCGCAAGACGCGACTCGACTTCGTCTACGAGGTGATCGGTGAACTTACCGAAATGCGCCATCGCAAGGCGCTGCTGTTGAGCGGAGGCCAGCAGAAGCTGGTCGCGCTCGGTCGCGCGCTTGCAATTGGCACCAAATGCCTGCTGCTCGACGAGCCGTTCGAGGGAATAGCGCCGGCGCTTTCCGAGCGGCTGTCGGAGGTCCTCGCTTCGCTCAGGGGCAAGGACCTCACGCTTCTGATGTCGCAATCCGACATGAACCATTCGCGTGGGTTGATCGACGTCGAATTCACGATCGAGCGCGGTGCCAACCTCGTCACGAATCAGGCGTAAGCTGGCCCCGACGATCCGAATTTCCATGGACGGCCGTGCGACTTGCGTCGGAACAACATCCGCAACTGGCCTGAGCTTGCCTGAGTGATCGCGCTAATCGCCGTTGTCGCCTGATCCCGCTTCGGCAAGCGCCTGCAGCGGCTCGGCATTCAGCACGACGATGGCGCCGTGTTCGAGGCGCACCCATTTGCGATCCGCCCAGACCCGCAACTGCTTGTTGATGCTTTCCCGGGTCATGCCGACCATTTCGCTGATTTCCTGCTGGGTCACGGCGATGGTCCGGCCGCCAGGCGCAAGTTTGTGTTTTTCAGTCAGACGAAGGAGCGCGCTGGCCAACCGGCCCGGCAGGTTTTGCAGAATGATCTGTTCGACCTGTTCGCTGGTCCAGCGCAGGCGCGTGCACAACAGCTCGA
>JAYSPJ010000573.1:0-4127 GCA_043722155.1 Bradyrhizobium sp. | reverse complement strand
CTGGAATTTGTAGAGCGAGATCCATTCGAATTCGAACTCGTCATGCCCGAGCATGCGCGCGATCCGTGGCCGCACGTTCTCCGGCTGTTTTTCGAACGCGGGATCCGCAAACCGGCTGAGCTGCAGATCGATGCGCCAGATATCGTCCGGCTGTTTGTGCAAGAGCGCCGACCGCCCGGCGTGGAACGGCGGGTCGAACCAGAACCAGCGCTCGGTCGGAAATGCCGCCGTCATCTTGACGTCGGCGATCAGGAACTGATCCTCGAACACATGGCCTGCGAATTCCGCGCCGACCATCTGTCGCAGCGACGAGCGCGCCCCGTCGCAGGCGACGACGAAACTGGCATCGATCTTGTAAGGCCCGTCCGGCGTCCCGACCGTCAGCACCACATGATCGTTGCGCTGCTCCAGCCCGGTCACCTTGTTGCGCCAGCGCAGGTCGACCGGGCTAAGTTCCTGCACCCGGTCCACCAGATAGGCCTCGGCATAGAATTGCTGCAGGTTGATGAAGGCGGGCCGCTTGTGACCCTGTTCCGGCAGCAAGTTGAATTGATAAAGCTGCGAGGCGCCGTGAAAGATCTTGCCGACGCTCCAGACCACGCCCTTGTCGACCATGCGCTGGCCGACGCCGAGCCGATCCCAGTACTCCAGCGAGCGTTTCGAGAAGCAGATTGCGCGCGAGCCCTCGCCGATCCGGTCGGCATCGTCGAGCAGCAACACGGCCTGGCCGCGCTGCGCCAGATCGATCGCCAGCGACAGCCCGACCGGTCCGGCGCCGACCACCACAATGGGGTGATGCGCCGCGTCGCCAGCATCCCGCTCCTGATCGGGGTGACGATGGTAGCCGAACTGGATTTTGGACTGCTGCGCCATGCGCTCACGTGGTTGTGGCCAACGGTCGAGGTGCCGGCTATGATAGTCTCACTTGCAACAATCTAAACTCCGCGCCCGATCCGGCGTCAACTCAATTTGGAGCGATTTTTGTCAAAAGCGTTTTCGAGCGAAGTGGACGCCGGTTCGCGTGAAGAAAACGCGTACAAGAAAGGCTCCAGGCTCTATCTGTTTCGCTTTGTGCCGTTCCGGCTGAACCGGCTGGCGGCCGAAGTCTCTTCCGCACTCTCCAGCGAATATCAGGAGCGTTACGGACTGGACATTCCGGAATGGCGCGTGCTGGCGACGCTCGGCTTCCGCAACGAAGCGTGCAGCGCGCAATACATTGCGCACTGCACCCGAACGCACAAATCCACCATCAGCCGCGCCGTCACGGCGCTGATGGACCGCGAGCTGGTCGAACGCGTCGAGAATGCGGACGACCGCCGCGAATTTTCGCTGCGCATGACGCGGAAGGGCAAGGCGCTGTACGAGGAACTGATCCCGCGACTGTTACGCAGGGAGCAAGAGATCCTGGCCTGCCTCACCGCGCAGGAGCGCAAGGATTTCGCCGCGCTGCTCGGCAAGATCGAGAACAGCCTCGATCTGGTGCAGACCGCGAAGGACGCGGGCGTCAAGGACGCATATTGAAGGCGGGCCTCAAGAGCGCGCTGCGCGCCTCATCCTGAGGAGCTTGCGAAGCAAGCGTCTCGAAGGATGGATGCAACGAAAAGACCCGCGGCCATCCTTCGAGACGCGGCGAAGATGCCGCTCCTCTCAGGATGAGGGCGGAGGTTCTGTTGCACGTCATTGCGAACGAGGCGATTACGCTTGCGCGTCACCCCCGGCCACCTCACCTCACTTCACCGCCGTCACCACGATCTCCACGATATGCGGCGGTTCGAGATCGACGCCGATGCAGGCGCGCATCGGCGGATTCTTGGTGTCGACCCATTCGTCCCAGGCGCGGTTCATCTCGCCCTTGCGCTTGAGGTCGGCGATGTAGACGATAGCCGAAAGGATCCTGCTCTTGTCCGAGCCGCACAGCGCGAGGCTCTCGTCGATGCGGGCCAGCGCCTTTGCGCTCTGCTCGTACATCGAGGCAGTCACCGGATCGGGCGCGACCGCCACGGTGAGCACAAGGTCGCCATGAACGACGGCGCGGCTGCGTGTCGGCGTCAGGCCGGGAAAGCGGTCGATCATGGCTGCTCCGGTTGGTTGGCGCCTACTTTGCGAACGAGCGGGATGGCGCCACGTGCAGCGAATAGGCATCCACCTTGTCGCTGGCGCGCGGATAGATTTCGGTCACGATCGGATCGTGCCCGGGGATGACCCGGTCGGGATGGCCGGCAAGCCGCTGCGCGATATCCCAGCCCTCGAACATGTCGCCGAGGTTGTAGATGATCGGAAACGGACTGCGGCGATGCATGTTGCCGTAGTAATGCGAGGCGTCCGACGCCAGCACCACCGGGCCGCGCGCGGTTTCGACCCGCACCACCTGCAGGCCGTCGGAATGCCCGCCGACGCGATGCAAGGTCACGCCCGGCGCGACCTCGCCATCGCCGTTGTGAAACGTGACGCGCTCGTTGAAAACGTGGCGCACCATCAGCGTGACGTGCTCCACCGAGAATGGATGCCGCAGCGTGCCGTGACACATGCAGCGTCCGGTGGCGTAGCTCATCTCGCGGTCCTGCAGATGAAACCGCGCCTTCGGAAAGCGATCGAGATTGCCGGCATGGTCGTAGTGCAGATGGGTAACGATGACGTCCTTGATGGCGTCGGCGCTGACGCCAAAGCGCGCCAGCGCATCGACCGGATTGAGCGTCAGCTTGCGGCCTCGCGCCTGCGCTTCCTCGGCATTGAAACCCGTGTCGACCAGAATGTCGCGACCGCCGCCGCGAATGAGCCAGACGAAGTAATCGAGGTCCTGGGCCGTGGTCTCGTGCGGATCCGGCTGCAGGTAATTCATCTGGGGGGTGCGCGGCGACATCGTGGCATAGCGCAGGGCGTAGATTTCGTAGGCGTTTTCCATCGGGTGTGCTTCTTCTTTGTTTCGATTGCCGATCCCCGCAACCTAAGACACCGCCACCCGGAAAGGTCAAACCGGATGGTTCGGGGCGGCTGCGGCCGGCGCGGCTTGCCAACAATGTGAGACCGGTCACGCATCGCGCCGGCGCCGGTCCCTGGCCGCGGCAATGCACCCGCGTGCGGAACCCGCGCATCGCGCCGTCGCCGAGGGCGATCGAGGCCGGGTCGGGTTTATTCCCCGGCTGCGACGCGGTTAATTGCCGCTGATGCCTTCGGCTTGGCAAGCGGTTGACAGCGGTCGCCGGCCCGGTTTGATAATGCGGGTTGCGTAGAGTAAGCTCGCCAAGGCGCAAGCTGGTGTCGGCGCCTGGTTGGCTGGACTGCTGTTTTATGAGAATCCGCCTCGCATTATTGCTGATTTCGGTTTTGTCGGTCCTCCCGATTGTCCCGTCGGACGCTGCAGGCGCCGAACGGTTTGCGCTGGTCATCGGCAACGCCAAATATCCCGACGCCGAAGCGCCGCTCAAGGAGCCGATCAACGACGCCCGCGCCATCGCCGACGAGCTCAAGCGCGACGGTTTCAACGTCGAGGTCGGCGAAAATCTGACCGGCGACGCGATGCGGCGCGCCTTCGACAAGCTCTACGGACACATCAAGCCCGGCTCGGTCGCGCTGATTTTCTTCAGCGGGTTCGGCGTCCAGTCCGGCCGCCAGAGCTACATGATCCCGGTCGACGCCCAGATCTGGACCGAACCGGATGTTCGCCGCGATGGCTTCAGCCTGGAGACGGTGCTCGGCGAGATCAACAGCCGCGGCGCCGGCGTCAAGATCGCCCTGATCGACGCCAGCAGGCGCAACCCGTTCGAGCGCCGATTCCGCAGCTTTTCCGCCGGCCTCGCGCCGGTGATCGCGCCGAACGGAACGCTGGTGATGTATTCGGCCGCACTCTCTTCGGTGGTCAGCGACAATGGCGGCGACCGCAGCCTGTTCGTGCGGGAATTGCTCAAGGAAATTCGCGTACCCGACCTGATGGCCGAGGAAACGCTGAACAAGACCCGGGTCGGCGTCACCCGCGCGTCCCGCGGCGAGCAGGTGCCGTGGATTTCATCCTCCCTGGCCGAGGACTTCTCGTTTATTCCCGGCGCTGGCGGCGCGCGACCATCCGCACCGCCGACGACGACGCCAACTCCGCCTTCAAATCCGGGACCGAGTGCCGCACTTCCCAAGCC
>JAYSPJ010000572.1:0-9783 GCA_043722155.1 Bradyrhizobium sp. | reverse complement strand
CCACGTCCCACCAGCGCACCCGGTTGCGAAACCGCATGGCCAGCGGAAACAACAGGAAGCTCAGCACCAGGGTGAAGGCGACGTGGGTGTAGCGCAATTCCTGGGTCGGAACGATCGCATAGGCCGCGTAGAGGTGGAACAGGCTCATCGCCACGGCAATGGTGGTCGAGATCCGGCCGGCCCAGCCCATCAGCCGGTTGGCCGCGCCTTCTTCGGCTTCGATGAAGGACTCCGCCTTGTGCCGCGCCTCGTCGGAAACGACGACGAGGTCGTCATGGGACGATGATTTGCCCGGCGTTGGATTGTCTGCGGCCATGCTTCCCCCGAAACGCTTTCGACATGGCCTGGCCTGGCTGGCCGCGCCCTTGATTGCGCCGCATTGATCACGGTTTTGGACAACCGTGGCAAGGGCCTCCGGCAGGATTTCGGGATTATTGGAACCGCGGGAAAGAGCGATCGCGATCCGCATTTTGGCGGCAAGCCGGGTTGACCCGGGGGCGCGCGCGTGTACGCCATAACAGAGTGAAAAGGGAGAGAAGTCGATGGAACGGCTCAAGGGCAAGACAGCGATGGTGGTCGGGGCCGGCTCGATCGGGCCGGGCTGGGGCAACGGCAAGGCGACCGCGGTGACCTTTGCGCGCCAGGGCGCGCAGGTGTTCTGCGTCGACCGCAACGGCAAGGCCGCACAGGAGACCGTCGATATCATCACCGGCGAGGGCGGCAAGGCGGCGGCGTTCACCGCCGACGTGTCCAAAGCCGGTGACGTCGAGGCGATGGTGGCGGCCTGCCTGAAAAGCTATGGCCGCATCGACGTGCTCGACAACAATGTCGGCATCGCCGAGATGGGCAGCGTGGTCGAGGTGACGGAGGCGGAATGGGACCGCGTATTCGCGGTCAATCTGAAGAGCGCCTTCCTCGCCATGAAGCACGTCATCCCGGTGATGGCGCGGCAGGGCGGCGGCTCGATCATCAATATTTCATCGATCGCCTCGATCCGCCATCTCGGCATCTCCTATGTCAGCTACGGCACCACCAAGGCCGCGATGAACCAGATGACCAAGACGACCGCGGTCGAATTCGCATCCAAACATATCCGGGTCAATGCGATCCTGCCGGGCCTGATGAAGACCCCGATGGTGGAGCATTCCGCCGGCCTGGCCTCGAGCTATGCCGCCGGCGACGTCGAGGCGATGTGGCGCGCACGCGATGCGCAGGTGCCGATGGGGCACATGGGCGACGCCTGGGATGTCGCCAACGCCGCGCTGTTCCTCGCCTCCGACGAATCGAAATACGTCACCGGGCTGGAATTGATCGTCGATGGCGGGATCACGCTGAAGGCGGGTTGTTAGTCGCGGCAACAATTCCCTCGTCCCCGCGTTCGCAGGGACGACGTTGAATTTTCGCTACTGCGCCAGCGCCAGGATGCCGCCTGCGAAGGAATGCCAAGCCGCGGTGGTGCTGATCGGCCAGTTCAGCAGCTTGACCGCCACCAGCGCAATACCGCCGTAGACATAGACCGGATGCGGACGCCCGCGGGTGCGCCAGTCGTAGATCATTGCGGCCACCAACAGGAGATAGGCGACGAAAGCCGGCGGGATGGTGACCGGAACCGGCGGCGGGCCGACGGCTCCGGGCGGCGCCAGGAACGTCAAAAACCAGCGCGCCACCGCGGCGTCGAGCAGCGAGATGCCGGCCAGCAGCATCAGTCGCTTGTGGATTTCGGGCCGGCGCACATTGGCAATCGCCAGCGTAAATATCACCGCGAAAAACAGGATGCCGCTGAGCGGCACGATCGCGAAAGCGATTCCCTCATCGGCCAGCCCGAGTGCGGCGGAGCGCTTCATCGTGTTGACCGCCACCAGGAAGCCGGAGATCGTCATCGCGGTCGCCAGCGATACGCCGATCATTCCGGTCGTCCGGTGCCGCATGACCTGTCCGGATGCGGCGAGCCAGCTCTGGAACACGAAATACAGCGTCCAGGCGAAAAACAGCAGGCCGTGAAAATGCACCGCCGGCATCGGCGGCAATTTTCCCGAGGCCATCGGCAGCCAGTAGGTCGGCGCGAAGCCGAGGAAGGCGACGGCCATGCATGACAGCGCCATATAGAAGTAGAAGTATTGTGCGCGCGATGTCGCGATGACGTGAGTGCGTTTGTCGTCGATCAAGGTTGTCATGGGGAATTCTGTCTCCGAAAAGCGAATTAATAGGTCTCCGGAATTGTATTTTGGTTCAAAGAATTTTGTTATCCGGCATAGTCATCCAGTGGTCAAGGCGGGTCGTTCGGGAGCGCCAAATTCGCAATTGGGTGATGATAGATCCAGTGATATGATTTGAGCAACATGCGAAATGAAATTAACCTGGCTCGCGCCGCGTCATGATCGATCTGCCGAAGCTTCGAACCACCTTGGCGGCTGCCTTGGTGGGTATCCTCGCGGCAGGCGCCTTGATGCTGTACGGAACCGGCGCGGCATTCGCAACCGGCGCCAAGCCATCGAGCGATCCGCAAGCAGACCCCGCGCCGTGCGTCGCGGCGGCGACAGCCGGTGACGCCGACAGGATCATCGCCGTTTGCGGCGCGCTGGTCGACAATGCGAAGACAGCGAAGCCCGATCGCATCAGGGCGCTGGTCGCGCGCGCCGGCGCTCATGACCGCAAGGACATGCTCGACAGCGCGATCGGGGACTACGATGCGGCGCTGCGGCTGGATCCCGCGCTGGCGGATGTCTTCAATATCAGGGGCGAACTCTGGCGCCGGAAGGGCGACCGGCGCCGCGCGCTGGCCGATTTCGCCGCCGCCATCAAGCTGAACCCGGGTCATCCCACCGCGAAGGGAAACTACAAATCGCTGGCGCAGGAACTGGAACGCCTGGGCGCGCTGATGGCGGTTTACAACAGGCCGGGCTTCAATTGCGCCGCCACCCGGCTCGCGGTGGAAAAGGCCATCTGCGGCAATCCGGAGCTGGCCAATCTCGATCGCGAGATCAACGCCGTGCATACCAAGGTGGTGCGCGCGGCTTCGAGTGACGGTCCGCGCGCCGGCCGCGCCCTGCAGCGCGAGCAGGACGATTTCATCAACCGCCGCAATGCCGGTTTCGGCCAGCCGGGATATGATTTGGGCAAGGAAATGCGGAAGCGGCTCGACCATCTGCTGGCAGTCGAGCGCTATTAGTCGTGAGGCGACGGTCGTGAGGCGACCGCGGTGTGCTCCCTCTCCCAAGGGGAGAGGGTTGGGGTGAGGGGGTACGGTCTATCGATAGGACGTTACCCCTCACCCGGCGCTACGCGCCGACCTCTCCCGATGGGAGCGGTAAGCGCCCACGCACGCCCATTGGCTCATCGGCCGACTGTCGCGCGGCGTTTTCGTCTTGAATTGTCAGGTTATCCCGTGACAATGCCGCAAAGAAAATGACTGCATTTGATCTCGGTCATGGCCGGACCTGTCCCGGCCATCCACGTCTTGTTCGTCGGCGAGCATGAAGGCGTGGACGGTCGGGACAGGCCCGGTCATGACGGGCAATGTGGATCGACGGTAGCGGAGAGCGACGCCATGAACATCCAGAACACCAGCCGGTATCACGAGGTCCATGCCCGCTCGCTCAGGGACCCCGAGGGCTTTTGGGGCGAGGCGGCGCGCGAGATCGACTGGATCGAGCCGGCGAAGAAGGTGTTCGATCCGACCATGGGGCTCTACGGCCGCTGGTTCGCCGGCGCCGTGGTCAACACCTGCCATAACGCGCTCGACCGTCATGTCGCCAATGGGCGCGCCGACCAGGTGGCGCTGATCCACGATTCGCCGCTGGCGGGCGCGGTCACCAAGCTCACTTACCGTGAGATGCTGCATGAAGTGAAAACACTCGCCGCCATCATGCAGGATTTCGGCGTCGCCAAGGGCGACCGCGTCATCCTCTATATGCCGATGGTGCCGGAAGCCATGATCGCGATGCTGGCCTGCGCGCGGATCGGCGCCGTGCATTCGGTGGTGTTCGGCGGCTTCGCCGCGAAAGAACTCGCCACCCGGATCGAAGATGCCAAGCCGAAACTGATCTTCTCGGCAAGCTGCGGGCTCGAGCCCGGTCGCCTTGTGCTGTACAAGCCGCTGCTCGACGAAGCCATCAAATTGTCCAGCGTGAAGCCCGCGGCCTGCATCGTGCTGCAGCGGCCGCAGCAGGGCTGCGCTCTCACAGCCGGCCGCGACCACGACTGGGCCGAGCTGCGAGCCACGGCGATATCAGCGAAGAAATCCGCCGACTGCGTGCCGGTATTGGCGACCGATCCGCTCTACATTCTCTATACCTCCGGCACCACGGGCAAACCGAAGGGTGTGGTGCGCGACAATGGCGGGCACCTGGTCGCGCTGAAATGGTCGATGTTCAACCTCTACGGCGTCAAGCCCGGCGAAGTCTGGTGGTGCGGCTCCGACATCGGCTGGGTGGTCGGCCACAGCTACATCATCTACGGCCCGCTGCTGCATGGCGCGACCTCGATCATGTATGAGGGCAAGCCGGTCGGCACGCCGGATGCCGGCGCGTTCTGGCGGGTGATCGCGGAGCATGGCGCGGTGGCGCTGTTCACGGCGCCGACCGCGTTCCGCGCCATCAAGAAGGAGGACCCGGACGGCAAATTCATCCGGCAATACGACCTTTCGAAATTCCGCACGCTGTTTCTGGCCGGCGAGCGCGCCGATCCGCCGACGGTGGAATGGGCGGAAGCGCAGTTGAAGGTGCCCGTGATCGATCACTGGTGGCAGACCGAAACCGGCTGGTGCATCGCCGGCAATCCGGTCGGCCTGGGCATGCTGCCGGTCAAACACGGCTCGCCGACGGTGCCGATGCCGGGCTATCAGGTCGAGGTGGTCGACGAGGCGTCGAAGCCCTTGCCCGCCGGCACCATGGGCTCGATCGTGATCAAACTGCCGATGCCGCCGGGCTGCCTGCCGACGTTGTGGGAGCAGGACGAGCGCTGCAAGGAAGCCTATTTCAACGAATTCCCCGGCTATTACAAAACCTCCGACGCCGGTTACATGGACGAGGACGGCTACGTTTTCGTGATGGGCCGCACCGACGACATCATCAACGTCGCCGGCCACCGGCTCTCCACCGGCGGCATGGAAGAGATTCTCGCCGCGCATCCCGACGTCGCCGAATGCGCGGTGCTCGGCATCAAGGACACCATCAAGGGCGAGGTGCCCTGCGGTTTCCTGGTGCTGAAGGCCGGCGTGACGCGCAGCCATGCCGAGATCGAAAAGGAGATCGTGGCGCTGGTGCGCGAGAAACTCGGACCCGTCGCCGCGTTCAAGCTCGCGATCACGGTCGGGCGGCTGCCGAAGACGCGTTCCGGCAAGATCCTGCGCGGCACCATCAAGAAGATCGCCGACGGCGATGCGTGGTCGATGCCCGCGACCATCGAGGATCCCAAGGTGCTGGAGGAGATCGAGGGCGCGCTGAAAGGCAGGGTGTGATTTCAATGTCGTCATTCCGGGATGGTCCGAAGAACCAGACCAGACCCGGAATCTCGAGATTCCGGGTTCGATGCTTCGCATCGCCCCGGAATGACCACCTCCCGTCATGACCCCGGCATCCATCATTCTCGAGGAAATGCCTTGTTTTCGATGGATTGCCGGGTCAAGCCCGGCAACGACGAAACCGGACCAATGGATCACCTATGCGACGCTCTCCGCGAACCTTTCCGGCGCTCCTGCTCCTCGCCCCGCTGCTCGCGGGCTGCCTCGAGCGCGGACAGCCGACCATGGTCGATACCAGCGGCGACGACGACGCGTTCTGCCGCGGCAGCCATGCGGTCGGCTCGCCGGAATACGTCAATTGCCGCAAGGACCGCGACGTCCAGCGCGCCAACGCCAATTCGCGCGCCGACAAGCGGCAGCGCAATCTCGGCGAATACATGCTCAACAACCCGACGCGACCTTAATCAGGAGAGCATCATGAACGAAGACGTTTTCAACAGCAGCCTGCGCGGCTTTCTCAAGAAAGTCGGCATCACCTCGCAGCGCGAGATCGAGAAGGCGGTGCGCGACGCGGTCGCCAGCGGCCGCCTCAAGGGCAACGAAAAGCTGCCGGCCAAGATGGTGCTCACCGTCGGCGGCGTCGGCTTCAGCCACGAGATTTTGGGCGAGATCGAACTGGGGTAAGGCGTCTTCGCGGCCTCATCCCGAGGAGCGCGCTCTTGCGCGCGTCTCGAAGGACGGGAGACACAAACAGCCTCATGGTTCGAGACGGCGCAAGAGCGCCTCCTCACCATGAGGTTAACATATGGCCAAACACTCAAATTCGGGAAACAACCACATGGACATCAAGGTCAGGGATTCCAACGGCGCGCTGCTCGCCGAGGGCGACAGCGTCACGCTGATCAAGGACCTGAAGCTGAAGGGCTCCTCCACGGTGCTGAAGCGCGGCACCATGATCAGGGGCATTCACCTCACCGGCAATGCCGACGAGATCGAAGGCCGCACCGACAAGGTCAAGGGCCTGGTGCTGCGCACGGAGTTTCTGAAGAAGGCGTGAGAGAGGCGATCGACCTGTATGCCGTCGTGGCCGCTCTAATGCGCCAGATTGCCCAGCTTCGTCCCGATCGCGACGGTCATCAGTCCGAAGCCGGCATAGGCGAGATATTCCGGATGATGGCACAACATCTGCGAGGTCGAGCAGATCTCGCCGGCCCAGTGGGTGCCGATCGAAATCTGTGAAGCGGCTTCCTTGAACAGGAAGGCGGTTCCGCCGAGCAGGATCGCCAGTAAGAATGAGATGACCGCCATTTTTTCGCTACCGTTCCGTCGTCAGCCGGTCTTGTCCGCCTTTGACTGGAGAAAGTATCTCCGGTTTATTACGGGGATTGTTGCGGTTGCCGCGCAACGCGCCGTTCGCACGACGACGAGCAGAGCTCACTCCGTCGGCGCTTCCGCCTCTTCGCCGGTGGCACTCGCGCCGCGGCTCATCATGAAGCCCAGCGCCAGCCCGCCGATCGCGAGAATCGGGATCAGCTTCCTGACGCCGATGGCGCGAACCACCTGAAGTCCGGCAGCCAGCAGCATCGGATCGGCCAGCATGCTCTGGGCTGCCGATTTCGCCGACCTTGCGGCTTCTCTGGCGGCTTCCTCGGCGCGAGCCCGCACCTGGTTCTTGCGCACCATGTAGCAGACCGCGGCGATCAGCGTGACCACGAAGAACACCCCGGCGCCGGCCAGGCAGGCTTCGACCGGGCCGTATTTCTGCAGCGTGAACACGAACAGGGCCGCGCACAGAAACGATGTCGTGACGAGCAGCGCCAACGCTGCCGCGGCGGCCAGCGACGTCAGCCGCAGGGCGGTGCCGGTGCTCTCCTTGAAATCGTCGATCATTCGCGCAAACATGAAACGCCTCGATTTGAAAAGAATTTCAACGAAAGCGACGGCGGCGCGCCGGCGCCGCCATCCGATCAGAACCTGGATTTCGCGTCACGCCGTTACCGGCGCCACGCCGCGCCGATCAGGAAGCCGATGCCGAGCGCGATGCCCACGGTCGCCAGCGGCCGCTGGGTGATGACGTCCTCCAGGCTTTCCTCGAGCGAGGAGGCCGCGTCATAGGCGGAATCCATCATGGCGCTGCCGCGCTCCGACATGTCGTCGACCGCGGAGTCGACGTTGGCGCGGGCTTCCTTGTAGCCGCGGCGCGCCTGCTTGCCGGCGCTGCCGGCGAATGCGTTGAGGGCATCGGTGATCTGGTCGGTCAGGGCGGAAATATCGTTTTTCACGGCTGCTACATCCTTTTCGAGGCGTTCGTACTACGCAAGCCACAAACGTTTCGCTTTGCTGGAAGTTCCCGAAGCGAAACCAAAGCCCGATCAGTGGCCCGGCAGCTGCGGCGAATCGTCCGGCAGCAAATGGTCCTTGATGATCAGCGCCACGATCAGCAGCGGCGACGACAGGAAGGCGCCCATCGGCCCCCACAGCCAGGTCCAGAACGCCAGCGCGATGAACACCGCGAGCGCATTCAATTGGAGCCGGCGGCCGACGATGACGGGCGTGAGGAAATGCCCCTCGAGAAAGGTCATCCCGGCAAAGGCCGCAGGTCCCAGCATCCCCGCGCCCAGCGTCGGGAATGCGACCACGCCGACCACGGTCAGAATCACGAACATCACCACCGGGCCGATGATCGGGATGAAATTCAAGGTTGCCGCCAGCGCGCCGAGTGCGGCCGGGTTCGGCATGCCGGTCAGCGCGCAGATGACGCCGGTTGCCACGCCGACGCCGAGATTGATCATCGTTACCATGAGGAGGTAGCTGCCGAGATGCCCTTCGATCGCGTTGAGGATCCGCAGGGTTCGCAGCCGCAATGCGTGCTCGCCGAACGTCATGACCATGGCGCGGCGCAGGTCTTGCCAGCTTGCGATGAACAGTATCAGGGTCGCCAGGAACAGCAGGAATTCGGCCAAGGTCGGCGACAGGAATTCGACGGTCGGCTGCACCCACTCGATCTTGGGAAGCTGGAACGACGCGCCCGGCAGCGTTTCGGATCCGCCGAGCATGCCCTGCAGTTGCTGCCAGAGCCATAGCGGGCGATCGAACACATGAAGTTTGTCCTTCATGAGCGAGCCGAGTTCAGGAAGCCGCGCGCTCCATTCCATGACCGGGGCCGCGATCAGCCCGACCATGAAGGCGACCACGGCGCAAGCCACGGCCACGATCAGGACCGCGGACACGGCGCGCGGGATGTGGTGCTGCTCGAGAAATCGCGCCGCCGGTGCCAGCATGGTGCCGACCACGAACGCCATCGTCATCGGCAGAAAGAACGCCTTGGCGACATACAGCACGGCGACGATGCAAATGATGAGAAGGGCGACCAGCGAGAACGCCACCACCTCGGCGCGCCGGATCACCGGCGGCAGTTCGCTCCGGCTGTCCAGGAGCGGCGTGCCCGCCGCTTCAGCGGGTTGCACGCGCTGATTGGGAAGGACACGCAATTGGCTCTCTCCCCGCGCTACGGCGAATGTGGCTTGGCGTCGCGGTCGCGCTGACGAACCAGACGATAGGTGGGCATAACCCGCGGGCGACCCGAAAGTTCCGTCGCAGGAACGTGAAGGGTCGGCGGGTTGACAGGGTCGCTGGCGCCTTGAGTCCGACGGAACCAAGCAGCCCCGGCCGGGTTGGTTGGCCAGAGCATCAGCGTGATGCGCATCGCATTGGGGCAGGTCATGGCACATACATTCGCAGGCAATCGCAGGCTTTCGTGGCGCGCGGCCGGCGCCTTGGCGCTCGGCTCGGCGCTGATGCTATCGCCGGCGCTGCTCCCGAGCGCGTCCGCCCAGCTCCTCGGCTACGCCTCCAATGCGCCGATGCCGTTTCCGTCAGACAATATGATGGTCGCGCCGGTTCAGCCCACGGATGAAGACGATGGCAGCGCAGCTGCGGTGCCCGAGCGGCTGAAGCGCGCCATCGTCGCCTTCAACACCCACGAAGCGCCGGGAACCATCGTGATCGATACCGGCAACACCCAGCTCTATTACGTGCTCGGCCATGGCCGCGCGGTTCGTTACGGCGTCGGCGTCGGCCGCGAGGGTTTTACATGGTCCGGCGTGCAGACGGTCACCAGGAAGGCCGAGTGGCCGGATTGGACTCCGCCCTCCGAAATGATCGCGCGCCAGCCCTATTTGCCGCGCTTCGTGGCGGGCGGCCCCGGCAACCCGCTCGGCGCGCGCGCCATGTATCTCGGCTCCAGCGTCTACCGCATTCACGGCACCAACGATCCCTCGACCATCGGCAAGTTCGTCTCCTCGGGCTGCATCCGCCTGACC
>JAYSPJ010000571.1:0-1729 GCA_043722155.1 Bradyrhizobium sp. | reverse complement strand
TCTTCCTTGGCCGGATCCCCGCTGCCGCCGCCGCGGTCGATGGTCGCCAGTTGCGCTTCCAGTCGCGGGCATACCGGATTGACCGCCACGCCGCCCTGCGAGGACGGCGGCGCCGGATTCATCTGCGCGGAGGCGCCAACGCTCAACACGACCGCGCCGAGCAGCGCAGCACAGGCCAGGATCCAGCGGGAGAAGGGAGTAATCAACGTTTCAGCCATATCCAGCCATTGAAGCAACGTCCGCGCGGGCCAAAAGCGCGGCCGACGCGGCCCCACATACCCGCTTCTCGGGGCAGCGTCACGTCGTTTCCGGGGCGCCGGTGTGGCGGAGGCGGCGTTCCACCTTGCCGGGGCAGAACGGCGTCAGCGCTGGCAGGTAATGGCGACGTATTCGTTGCAGCCGGCATGGTTGCAATTGCCGCCGACGGCCTTGGGAATGGACCCGGTTATTTCATCGGGATCGACGCGCCGGTACGACACCGCCTGGGCGAAATCGCGCGACTGACAGTAGGAGCGGGCGGCGTGGGCGCCGCATTTTTCGCCATTGGCGAGGCACTGGTCGACGCCGTAGCCGTCGGCCTGGTTGGCGATGATGAAGACGCGGCTGTCGGCCGATGCGGCCGTGGCGGCGAGCAGGGAAATGGAAATACAGGCCAATAGCGCCGATGGAAATCGCATGTTGCACCGATGAATGAGAGGACCGCGCTCACTCGATAAACCCAAAAGGTTAAGAATGATTAACCATGGCGATCAGGGGCAGGCTTTGGCGGCCGAATCGGGCCTTTGCAAGGCCTTGACGCCGTCCCCCGGGCTGGCCCATGGTATTTGCCATGAACGGCCACCTCGCCATTTGCAGCATTTGCCGCGAGATTATGAGCTAGCGATTCGCTGGCTGAGGCCGTCTTTTCTCACACGAGATCACTGGACGCCCGGCCGCAAGGGACGGGATATCCATGGAACTGCGACTGTACGATACGTTGACCAAGGAGAAGCGGCCGTTCACGCCGCTCGATCCCTCCAACGTGCGCATGTATGTCTGCGGGCCGACGGTCTATGACTTCGCCCATATCGGCAATGCGCGCCCGGTCATCGTGTTCGACGTGCTGTTCCGGCTGCTGCGGCATCTCTACGGCGAGAAACACGTCACCTATGTCCGCAACATCACCGACGTCGACGACAAGATCAACGATCGCGCGGCGCGGGATTTCCCCGGCCTGCCGCTGAACGAGGCGATCCGCAAGGTCACGGAGCAGACCGAAAAGCAGTTCCACGACGACGTCGACGCGCTGGGCTGCCTGCGTCCGACGGTCGAGCCGCGCGCCACCGAGCACATCGCTGAAATGCGTGAGATCATCGAGCGACTGGTGCAGGGCGGTTTTGCTTACGTGGCCGAAGACCACGTGCTATTCTCGCCGCAGGCGATGAACGCGGCGAACTCGGTATTGCCGCGCTATGGCGCGCTCGCCAACCGTTCGCTGGACGAGATGATCGCGGGCGCCCGCGTCGATGTCGCGCCCTACAAGCGCGACACCACCGACTTCGTGCTGTGGAAACCCGCCAAACCGGGCGAACCGTCATGGCCGTCGCCGTCGGGCATATCCGTGCCGGGCCGGCCGGGCTGGCACATCGAATGCTCGGCGATGGCGTGGAAGCATCTCGGCGAGCAGTTCGACATCCATGGCGGCGGCATCGATCTGGTGTTCCCGCATCACGAGAACGAACTCGCGCAA
>JAYSPJ010000570.1:0-7363 GCA_043722155.1 Bradyrhizobium sp. | reverse complement strand
CAGACCGCCCTTGGTCTTGCCCGACTTCTCCAGCCCCCGCTCGATCAACCTGATATCCAGCATGGCGCATCTTTTCCGAATTTCAGAAGCTATGGCAATTCCGATTATCCGAAATAAAGCTTGACTTGAATTTCGGAATATCGGAAATTAATGGTCGCTGGCCCCCGCCGCGATGGAGCGTCCGGGCAATCCCTCACCACGCTGGCAGCATCGGAGAATAAGCCAATGCAGATAAACTGGACGCCGGAGCATTCCGACGCGCTGCGTGATTATCTTGCCAAAGGCATGTCCTTTGCCGAAGCCGCGGATGCGATCAACGCGCGGTTCCACACCGCCTATTCCCGCAATGCTGCGCTCGGCCGCGCCAAAAGGATGGGGTTCGTGGGTCCCGCCCGGCCCGCGGCGCTGCCGTGGTCGTCGCAAGAGTCAAAACCGCCTCGGCTTCACAAAAATCGTGAGCGCGCGGCCGAATCGAGGCCGTCGACGCCGATTTCCGAACGATCGGATCGCATTGAACTCCGCTGCGTCCAGATCATGCCGCGCCATTTGTCGCTGATAAACCTGGAAGCCGGCGATTGCCGGTATCCCTATGGCGGCGACGCCGATGGCGAAGCCATCACCTTCTGCGGTCATCCGCGGCACGAGGGCTCGAGCTACTGCATCGGGCATTTTCACCTGACCCGCGGTCCCGGCACCGCCTCGGAACGGGCGGCCGTTCCGGTCTCCCTGCGGCTGGTGGAGGCGGCATGAAAATGATGGCGACGCTTGGCGAGGCAGATCGCGCAGCATGAGCCGCCCGGCGAGACGGATCTTCTTAAGCGCGGGACGCATTTGGCGGGTCCTGCGGTCCAGCCAGTCCGGACGGCTGTGGATACCCGGTCACCTCGAGTCCGAATTTTCGGCCTTCGTCGCCAGGCGATCGACGTAACGGCGAGTCAGATTTTTGCCAACGGAGAATTGAAGCATGGCACGAGCCAAACGCAGAAGGCCGCACGATCCAGCAAAGCTGCACGACCGGCGATCCCGGGATCTGCCGCGCAACGCCGAAGTGGCGGCGGTCGAAGTGGACGATCCCCTCGGCCTGGAGCCGGGCGACAAGATCGTCACCCTGCGCTCGATCCGCAACGATCCGCTGGGCCGCATGCACTCGCATCGCCATGTCGACGAAGCCCAATATCAGGGCGGGCGGGCTTTTCAGGCCGATTGGGAAAAGGCCGAGCGCGGCCCGCGGGCGGTCGATCCGACCAGGGAATATGTCGATGGCGGTCAGGTGCGGGAGCCGATCACCGAAGGCCAGCGCAAGGCGGTGCTGCGGCTGAACCGCGCCGAGCGCGAACTCGGCGCCGACGGCGCCGCACTGGTGCATGAGGTTCTGATCCTGGGCATGACGATGGAACAGATAGGGCAGCGGCGCGGATTGCGTGCCCAGCGCTGGAATGACTATTTCGCACGCAGGTTTCGAGAATGTCTCGACCGACTGGCGTTGATCTACGGATTTGCGACGGAGCGGCGGTAGTGTGCACCGCAACTTCACAGAACGTCCCGTCCCGAACACGTTCGGCAATAGCGCGCCATCACCGCGGATCGGCACGCTAGAATTCCCTTCCCGGAGCAGCACGTCAAAATTGGCTTCCATCGCGGCCCTCTCTTGCGTACGCTCGGCAATTGCAGGCATGCTGCAAGGTGACTGCCACGGTCGCGAACGCCCAAAATCCCGACGACAGGGATGGGTATCACAGGAGGGAAGCCTATGAAGCGCAGAACAGTACTCGCCGGGCTCGGCGCAGCCGCCGCCGCGGGCGTGCTTGGGATGCCATCGATCCTGAAGGCGCAGGCGGCCGTCACGCTGAACGGTGCCGTGCAGTTCAACGACGATCACGCCTTCACCAAGGCACTGGTCAGGTTCGAAGAGCTGGTGAAGAAATATTACGGCAAGCCCGTCAATTTCACGCTGCACAAGAATTCATCACTGGGTCTCGAGAAGCAGTATTTCGAGTATATGTCGCAGGGCAAGGCGGTCGATTACGGCATTGTCTCGCCGGCCCATATGTCGACCTTCGCCAAGGCGGCTCCGTTCATCGATGCTCCGTTCGTCTTCAAGGGCATCGAACACATGAACAAGGTCGTTGAGAAAAACATCCTGGCGCCGATTGCGGACGAAGTCGCAGGGAAAGCCGAGGTGGTGCTGATCGGCTATGCCGGCGGCGGCATCCGCAATATCTTCGCCAACAAGCCGCTCAGGAATCTGGCCGATATCAAGGGTCTCAAGGTGCGGGTGCAGGGCGCGCCGATCTGGTCGAAGACGTTTGCCGCGGCGGGCATGTCTCCGACGGTCATCGCCTATAATGAGGTCTATAACGCTATCCAGAATGGCGTGATCGCCGCCGGCGAAAACGAGGCGGCCGGGGTCGAGGCGATGAAGTTCTATGAAGTGGCGCCGCATCTCAATCTGACCCAGCACGCGGTGTCGATCCGGCCGATCTGCTTCTCGGTGAAGACGCTCAAGACCTTGCCCAAGGAATTGCAGGACGCGATCATGAAGGCGGGCAAGGAGGCCGGCGATTTCGGCCGGCAGCTCGAGTCGAGCGAGGAAGTCATCAAGCTCGATGCACTGGAGAAGGCCGGCAAGCTCAAGCGGGTTCCGTTCGAGGAACGCGAGGCCATGAAGAAGCTCACCGATCCCGTGATGGCCGCCTACGCCAAGGAAATCGGCGCCGAAGGCATTTTTGAAAAGATCAACGTCGCCTGAACCACAAATCGCTGAACGAGATTCCGGAGCAAGCCTCGCTGCTTGCCCCGCTTGACTGTCACTGCGCGGGGGCCAATGACCGGAACACCGATGCCATCCAACCCGTCGCTGTGGCGACGCGTGACGGCTGGCTATGCCAAATTGCTGGAAATTCTGCTGGGGGCCTGCGTCGGCATCCTGGTCATTCCCGTCACGCTGCAAATCATCTCGCGCTACACCCCCTTCATTCCGTCCTACATCTGGACCGAGGAGATGGCGCGGTTCCTGTTCGTATGGACCATCATGATCGGGGCGATGGTCGGCGTCAGGGAAGCGCAGCATTTCGAAGTCGATGTGTGGCCCGACCTGTCGCGGCGGTCTGAGGCTGCGGTGCGTATCGTGGCGCGGCTCGGGATCCTGGCGCTGGCCCTGGTATTCGTGTGGGCGGGCATCGAGTTCACGCGGTTTGCCTGGAATCGAACGTCGGAGCTGGCGGACCTGCCGCTCTGGCTGATTCACGTTGCATGGCCGGTAGCAGGTTTCACATGGATCGCGTTCGCGGGCGAACAGATTGTCGATGAAGCGCAGATCGTGATCGGAGCGGCGCGATGAGCGGCAGCGTTCTTTCCGCCGGGCAGGCCGCAATGGTTCTGTTCGGCACGTTCGTGGCGCTGCTCATTGTGCGCGTGCCGGTCGCCTTCGCGCTCGGGCTCGCATGCCTGCCGATCCTGCTGATCGAACCGCGGCTGTCGATGATGATGCTCGCGCAGGAAACCTTCAACGCCTACAATTCCTTCATCCTGCTGTCGGTGCCGTTTTTCCTGCTGACGGCGAACCTGATGAGCATCGGCGGCATCACCGACCGGCTGGTGGCGCTTTCGCGTGCTATGGTGGGGCATTGGCCGGGGTCGCTGGCGCAGATCAATGTCGTGCTGTCGGTGTTCTTCGCCGGCATTTCCGGCTCCTCGACCGCGGATGCGGCGAGCCAGTCGAAGATCTTCATCGATGCCCAGACCAAGGAGGGGTACGACCTCTCGTTCTCGATCGCCATAACCGCGGTGTCGGCCGTGCTTGCCGTTATCATCCCGCCGTCGATCCTGATGATCGTGTGGGGCGGGCTGATCTCGACATCGATCGCCGCGATGTATCTGGCTGGCATCGTGCCGGGATTGCTGATTGCGGGCGCGCAGATGGTGACCGTGCACATCTATTCGGTCCGCCGCGGTTATCCGACTTATCCAAAGTCGAGCTGGCTCGAGATGCGCTGCGCGATCTGGCGCTCGATTCCGGCGCTGATGACGCCGTTCATCATCGTCGGCGGCATCCTGCTCGGCTGGTTCACGGCGACGGAGTCGGCCTGCGTCGCGGTGCTGTATTCGGTGGCGCTGTCGACCTTCTTTTACCGGGAGACCGGCGCCAAGGAGCTGTACAAGGCCTTGCTCGACACCGGACGACTGGCCGGGGTCGCGCTGTTCTGCATCGGCACCGCCAGCGCATTCGGCTGGCTGCTGGCCTACTACAAGATTCCGGACGCCCTGCTGGCCAATGTCTCGACCTGGGGCATGGGGCCGATTGCGGCCGGCTTCTTCATCGCGTTCTGCTTTCTGGTCGTCGGCTGTTTTCTCGACGCCATTCCGGCGATCGTGATCGTCGGCACCGTGCTCGAGCCGCTGGCGAGATCGGTCGATTTGCACCCGGTGCAGTTCGCGATCATCTCGATCGTCTCGCTGGCTTTCGGACTGGTGACGCCGCCGTATGGCCTGTGCCTCATGATCGCCTGCTCGATCGCTGGCGTACGGCTGCGCTATGCACTCAAGGACACGGTGATCATGCTGATACCGATGCTGCTGGTGCTGGCGGCGCTGATCATCTGGCCGGACGTATCGCTGTTTTTGCCGCGCCTGATCGTCCCGGACATGCTGAAATAGCGGCAAGGTCGCGGCGGGATCGTCAGGCGTTGATCTTAGGGTTTGCTGCGAAGATGCTGGAGCGGGGCATCCATGCGCCAGGGTTGATTGCGCATCCATGCGCGCTCGGGCTATCAATCGCCGGCCCGTCGAAATCACCAGGACAGACCGCATGACCGCCAGACCGAAATTACCGGATCGCACGCCACGCGCGAAGGACGTGCCGACCGCACTTGACGGGCTGCTGGTGGTGGATTTCACCCGTGTCGTCGCCGGGCCGGCCTGCACGCAAACGCTTGCCGATTTCGGCGCCGAGGTCATCAAGATCGAGAATCCGGATGGCGGCGACGATACGCGGAGCTATGAACACGCCGATCTCGCCGGGGAAAGTGCCGCCTTTATCAGCCTGAATCGCAACAAGCGCGGCATCGTTCTTGACTTCGCCAACCCGGCGGCGTGCGAGGTCGCGCGCGAATTGATCGCACGGGCCGATGTAGTGGTGGAAAATTTCTCTGCCGGCGTGATGAAGAAGTATGGCCTCGACTATGCGTCGGTGGCGCCGGCCAACCCCCGGTTGGTCTATTGCTCGATCTCGGCCTATGGCCGCCAGGGACCGTTTGCATCCCGGCCCGGATTCGATCCGATCACGCAGGCCGAAAGCGGTTTCATGTCGCTGAACGGCTTTCCGGACGGGCCGCCGGTGCGAACCGGACCGCCTGCGATCGACATGGTGACGGGCATGTCGGCCTGTAATGCCATCCTGCTGGCGCTGTTGGCCCGCGATCGGCTTGGCCGCGGCCAGCAGGTCCAGGTGGCTTTGTTCGACGTGGCGCTGGGGATGACGGGATTCTACGGAATGGCTCATTTGATGACCGGCGAGAATTTCAGCCGCCAGGGCAATTCGCCGAACGGGTCTCCCTCGGTCGGGCTCTACGATGCCGCTGACGCGCCGTTTTATATCGCCTGCGCCAATGACCGGTTGTATCGCCGCCTCGTCATCGACGTGCTCGGCCGGCCCGATCTCGCCAGCGGCGAATTCGCCGACCGGCGTTCGCGAACGGCCAACAAGGACAAGCTGCGGGTGATCCTCGACGGAATTTTTGCCGGAGACAGCCGCGAAAGCTGGGTGACGAAGATGAAGTCGGCCAATATTCCGGTCGGCTATCTTCGTACCGTAGAGGAAGCCTTCAATTCGCCGGAAGTGCGTGAGCGCCATCGCGTCAGCCAGATCCCGCACCGGGTCGCGGGCACCGTCCCCAATATCGAGCAGCCGATTAACCTCGGCCTCACGCCGGTCGCAGACCCCGTCGCAGCACCGATGCTGGGCGAGCACACCAGGGAAGTCCTGCGCAAGACTCTCGGCTATGACGCTGCCCGTATCGCAGCACTCGCCGAGGCGGGAGCATTTGGAACGGTTGTAGCGGTTGAGGTGAGCTGATGCCGCGCGGGACAGGCTCGCCCGCGAAGGGCAGGGGGACGCGTTTCTCCGCTCGCCGGACTTGGGCACGGGACTAGTTCATGGCGACGACGCCGATGTTGATAGTGGTCGCATAGGCCACCCAGACGAGATACGGCGCCAGCCAGCCGGGCTACGAGGCGTTCGGCACGGGACGCCGCAAGCATTGTCAGGGCGATAGCGATCAGCAGCACGATAACGATGGCGAGCGCAGCTTTGGTATTGTGCCAGCCAAAAAAGACCGGCGACCACAGCGCATTCAGCGCAAGCTGGACCAGAAACAATGTGATCGCCTTGCGGCGCGCGGCGGAGATGCCGGCGGCCGCCGATGGTTCCGTGGGCGACGCCTCAACCGTGGTTGCGTCGACTACATCATCCAGCGATGCCACGGATTTCAGCGCCCGCCGTCGCCGCCACTACCGAGGGAGTAACGCCGCCGGGCTGGCTATGATGGGAATGATGATCGGAACCATTGGCGCGATTGCCGCGCAGCAACGGCGCGACGACTACTATTATTATGGACGCGGCAACCATTACGGACCCGGTTATTACGGGCCCGGTTACGGCTATCGACCATATTATGGCCCTCGCTATGATCGTTATTACCCCTGCTAGCCGGCGAGCTGGATGAACCGACGGGACGGCGCGAATGCGCCCTGTTGATAGCATCCGCGTCGCCAGGTCATTGCCGGTGAACGGACGAATCGTGGCTTGGGTAAGCGCAGTCCGCCGCGCACCAAAGCGACGCGGAAAAGAGGCCGCCCATCAAGGCGGCTCCCAGTGTGCCATTTAGAACGCCACGGCGCCTGCCGGAGCCAAATCTGGCACGGTTTGGCCGTTGGTGGCGCTTTTCGTCCCTCAGTTAGGCTTGCCGCGCGGGTTGTTCCTTGGCATACTTTCAACTTCGTCGGGTTCGGCCCGGTCAATCTCCAGGCGGGCCATCCGAAGTATCAATGTAGCCGTAGTCAAGCCGAGACGCTCAGCCTCTTGTGCGGCCGTGTCGACCTTTCGGGCCAAGCCTTCACGTTTGCCTGGATATGTCATTCCTGTTCCTCATCGAAGGTGCGAGATGAAAGATCCCACATTTGTTGCAGAGCTGCAGAAGAGACTCGGAGCTCCATCGAGCGAAACTGTCGAAAGCCTGCGGCTGTTGAAGGCTTTCCTTAAACTTGCGCCCGGCCAGCGCTTCGAAGTCATCGAGCTGGTCGAACGCCTGGCCGCCGACCCTGCCGGCAGCGATCCCTCATTGTCCTAAAAGATCCTCGTTTTTTT
>JAYSPJ010000569.1:0-22869 GCA_043722155.1 Bradyrhizobium sp. | reverse complement strand
GCCGAATGCGCTCTGATACAGCACGCGGTCGCGATCGGTGATCAGCGCGACCACGCCCGGCACGTCCTTGCGCTCGACCGCGCCGCGCAGGCTTGTGTCGAGGGCTGAACTCCCTGGTGAATTCTGTGCGCTCGCCGTATCGGTCAACGCAGTAACCACAACGCCCATGGTGAAGACAATTTCAGCGGCCTTTCGATTCATCGAAGCCTCCCGGTTGCGCATAGCCCGGGTACCACCCGCGCAGCTCTCCCGAGGCTAACTTTTTGTTCGGCGCCGGCTCGATGACGGCGACAAGGACACGGCGTCGCATCGGCCTGTCACGTTGTGATATTAGCACCTGCAACTCGTCGAGTCTCGAATTCTCTCGATCACGAGTTGCTCGCGCAATGGATGACGTCGAATTGCCGATGTCCGATGACGACACATCGTGATATTTCGCTGCGCTGTAGAATTTGGTCGTGCCCACCATTCCACTTTACACAGATCAGCATGACGCAAGAGGGCCCCTGCCCACTCTACGGCCTGACCAACGCCAGAATTTTCACCGCCGCGCGAAGATGCGGCTTATCGATCATCTTGCCGTCGATCTTCACTACGCCAGAATTGGGATTGTCGTCGAACGCCTTGACGATTTTCCGCGACCAGGTGACTTCTTCTTCGGTCGGCATGAAGGCCGCGTTGACGACATCGACATGCTTGGGATGGATCACCGCTTTCGACAGGAAACCGTCCTGCCGGGCGGCGATCGCCTCTTCCTTCACCGCGGCAAGATCGTCGATGTCGGTGGCGATGGTGTCGATCGCCACCACGCCGATGGCGGCGGCGCCGATCAGGCAGAGATCGCGCGCCAGGAGAAACGGACCGTGATAGCGGCCATTGGTGCGGTTGCGCGAGGCGCCGAGCGATGCGGCGAGATCCTCCGCGCCCCACATCAAGCCCCAAAGCCGCGGGCTGGCGCCCTCGAAGTCGAGCAGTTTTGTCACCGCCCGCGCGGTTTCGGTCGCAACCACGACGATCCGCGTGGCGCCCTGCTCGGTTCCGGACGCCGCCTCGAACGCGTCGAGATACAGCGCCAGGTGATTGACGTCGGCGGCCCCGGCGCATTTCGGCAGCACGATACCGTCGGGCCGGCCCGGCATGACGGCGGCGAGATCGCCGAGCGTCATCCCGGTATCGAGCGCGTTGACGCGGATGTAGATCTTCTGGGCCGGATTGCGCGCATCCAGCATCTCGCGGGTGATGCCGCGCGCGGCCACCTTCTGGTCCGGCGCGATCGAATCCTCGAGGTCGAGAATCAGGGCGTCGGCCGCGGTCTTCTTCGCGCTTTCGAATTTGCGGACGCTGTCGCCGGGAACGAACAGGAATGATCGCATTGCGTCAGGCTTTCGGTTGCGGTTTGCAGTGCATCAACCCGGTGCGGCGGCAGCTCGCCACCACTTCGCCGCGCTGGTTGGTCGCGGTGTGCTCGAATTCGACGATGCCCTGGGTCGGCCGCGACTGGCTGAGGCGCTTGGAGATGATCTTGGTATGCGATTTCAGCGTATCGCCGTGAAACACCGGCTTTGGAAACTTGACGTCGGTCATGCCGAGATTGCCGATCGTGGTGCCTAGCGTGGTGTCGTAGACGCTCATGCCGATCATGATGCCTAGCGTGTAAAGGCTGTTGAACAGCCGCTGGCCGAATTCGGTATTTTCCGAGAAATGGGCGTCGAGATGCAGCGGCTGCGGATTCATCGTCATCAGGCTGAACATGGTATTGTCCATCTCGGTGACGGTCCTGCTGAATTCATGATGATATTCCCGGCCGACCTCGAACTCCTCGAAATACAATCCTGCCATGGTGTCCCCTTTCCAGGTGTTGGTTTGGCTAAATGCCTCCGTCTCACCGCCCGGTATATTTCGGCGGCCGCTTTTCGACGAAGGCGTTCAACCCTTCCTGACAATCTTCCGTGGTCGCGACAAGGGCAAAGCTCTCGGCCGCATTCTCGACGGCGCGGCGATAATCCGCATCCATCGCCCGCATGAAGGCGTCGCGGCCGATCTTCATGACGACAGGCGATTTTTCGGCGAAGCGCAGCGCAACCGCCCGCGCGCGCTCGAGCGCGGTTCCTTTCGGTACCACCTCGCTGACGAGCCCCATGCGAAACGCGGTCGCGGCGTCGAAGGGGTCACCCAGAAACAGCGGGCCGAAGGCCTGGTGCTTGCCGACCAGCCGCGGCAATTGCACGAAGTGCAGCGCCGGAATCAGGCCGACATCGATCTCGGGGTATCCAAACGTGGCGCCGTCGCCGGCAATGACCATGTCGCAGGAGATCGCGATCGTCATGCCTCCGGCCCGCGCCGGGCCGTCGACGGCCGCGATGGTCGGCTTGCCCATCCGGTATTGGATGTCGTTGAGCGCGAAATACAGCCGCTCGAGAAAGCCCTTGGTCTCCGTCGCACGCTTGCCTCTGATGATATCGAGGTCGAGCCCGGCGCAAAACACCTTGTGGGCGCTGGCGACGATCACCGCGCGCACGCTCGCATCGTCCCGCGCCTTCGCCAGCGCCGCCAGCAGCGCATCGATCAGCGCCAGGCTCAGCGCGTTGACCGGGGCGCGGTCGAGCGTGATCTCGGCAATCGCATCCGAAACGGCATAGCGAACGAGTTCCTGGGCCATGGCGCCTGCTCTCCCTAGATCCGGCCTAGCGCCCGGAGGTGCGCACGATGCCGGCGCTGATCAACCTGTCGATGGCGCCGGAATCAAATCCGGCGTCGAGCAAGACCTCGCAGCTGTCGGCGCCGATATCCGGCGCCGGCCGCAGGCCATCTTCGGAAGCACCCGCGATGCCCGGCGTACGCGCGGCGTAGACCTTGCCGACGCCGGGCGTATCCTGACAGACCGCAGCTCTGGTGGCCTCGACATGGACATTGTGCAGCCAGTCGCCGGGGGTGAGGATGCGCTCGGCGATGATATCGGCCGCATGAAGCCGGCCGAGCCAGGTTTCGCTGGATTCGGTCAGGAACACGTCGCGCAGTTGCGCCATCAAGGCGTCCGCCGAATCGGCGCGCCTGGCAAAATCAGCAAAGCGCGGATCGCAGGCGAGATCCCCTCGTTCGATCGCGGTGCACAGGCGCTTGTACTGCGCCTCGTTCACCAAGGTGACCATCATCCAGCCATCGCTGGTCTGATAGGAGCCGGCCGGCACATTGAGCGCGCGCGGGGTGCCGCCCTCCAGAACATATTCGGCGGCCTTGTGGCCGAGCAGCGCTGCCGTCGATTGCGCGAGATTGACATCGATCCAGCGGCCGGTGCCGACGGTGGCGCGGGCGAACAACGCGGTGGCGATGGCCTGGAATGCATAAACCCCGGTCGCGACGTCGGAGATGGTGGTGCCGACCCGGTGCGGAATCTTGTCGTTGCCGACATTGACCGAAACCAGGCCGGAAAAGGCCTGCGCCACGGAATCCGAGCCCGGGCGCTTTGAATAGGGACCGTCCTGCCCGAAACCGCTGACCGAGAGATAGATCAGGCCGGGATTGCCGCGCGACAGCTCCTCATAGCCGATCCCCAGCCGGGCCGCGACGCCGGGCCGGAAGCCTTCGATCAGCACGTCGCAATCCCCTGCGAGCCGTTTGGCGATCGCTATCCCCTCGGCATGCTTCAGATCGAGGCACAGGCTGCGCTTGCCTCGATTATAGACGGCCGAGAGCGCGGTATGGTTTCCATAGGTGGTTCCGAGGTAGCGCGACCAGTCGCCCTCGGGCGGTTCGACCTTGATGACTTCGGCCCCGTATACACCCAGCAACATCGCGCAATAGGGCGACGCGATGCCCTGCCCGAAGTCCAGAACGCGCAAGCCGCGATAGGGCGCTTCATGCGTTGGCGACATCTTCCGTTCGGCTGTCATTTTCTTGTTTTTCCCAGCCTGAGGGGTACCCGCTCAAGGCAGATTCGCAAAGAGAAGAGGATGGCTATCGGCGAGTCAAGGATTCGCCGAATTCCGCGCTACGGGACGGACCTTGATCCCAATCAACAATCCGGATCCGGGCGCAGGCTAGGCTTTGAGTTTGGTGGCAATGGCCGTCATCCGCCTGGAGCCCAAGCGACATGAACAAGCAGCTCGGCACCGGAGCAACCGAAAGCAAGGAAGCTTTGCCACAGGTGCCGTCGCCTCCGTCAGCCGGGCGCACGGTTGGGGAGCCGCCGGCACAACAACGATTCGCCACCAGGCGCTGGGTCATCATCGCCATCGCAGCGCTGCTGCTGCTCGCGACCGCCGGCAGCATCTGGTGGTCGGTCGGCGGCGACGCCGCCGTTCGATATGAAACCGCGCCGGTCACGACCGGCAGGATTGCCCGCGGCATCAACTCCACCGGCACGGTCAATCCGGAATTGACCATCATTGTCGGGACCTATGTATCCGGCGTCATCCAGGAACTGAGCTGCGACTACAATACCCAGGTGAAGCGCGGACAGGTCTGCGCCAGGATCGATCCGCGCCCCTATCAGAGCCTTGTCGATCAGGCGAAGGCGAACCTCGCCGTCGCGCGCGCACAGCTGGAGAAGGACAAGGCGTCACTGACCTACGCCAAGGTGGCGTTTGGACGTCTGGCACAGCTGGTCGAAACCAAGGCCGTGTCGAAAGACGCCTACGACAGCGCCAACAGCGAATACCAGCAGGCACTGGCGCAGATTACATTCGACGAAGCGACCATCCAGCAGCGCCAGGCGGTACTCGACGCGGCGCAGGTCAATCTCGATTACACCAACATCATCTCGCCGGTGGACGGCACCGTGGTTTCGCGCAACGTCACCATGGGACAGACCGTGGCGGCCAGTTTCCAAACTCCCACCTTGTTCCTGATCGCGACCGACCTCACCAAAATGCAGGTCGACGCCAATGTCAGCGAAAGCGATATCGGCGGCGTCAGGCAAGGCAACAAGGCGACGTTCACCGTCGATGCCTATCCCAAGCGCGTATTCGAGGGGACGGTGACCCAGGTTCGGCAGTCCCCGCAAACGGTCCAGAACGTCGTCACCTACGATGTCGTCGTCAGCGTCAATAATTCCGACCTCGCGCTCAAACCGGGCCTCACCGCCGCGACACGAATCCTCGTCGATCAGCGTACTGACGTGCTGCGGGTTCCGAACCAGGCGTTGCGCTATGCCCCCACCGGAAGCGCCGTTCGTGAAACGGGGCAGCCGCGCATCTGGGTGCTGCGCGACGGCAAGCCCACGCCAATTCAGGTTGCCACCGGCCTCGACGACGACGAATTCACCGAAATCGCCCAGGGCGATCTCAAGTCCGACGACAGAGTGATCATCGCCGAGCAGCGCAACAGTTCGGGCAACGCGCGTTCCGGCGTACCGCGACCGCGACTCTGATTGGACAGCCGACGAAGCGGCGATGGACGAGATATGGCGGAGCCGGTCATCAGGATTGAAGGCGTGTCGCGGACATATCATGTCGGCGATATCGACGTGTATGCGCTACGCGACGTCAGCCTGACGGTCGAGCACGGCGAGTTCATCGCCATCATGGGGGCGTCCGGATCGGGCAAGTCGACGCTGATGTCGATCCTGGGTTGCCTCGACCGGCCCACCGGCGGCCACTATTGGTTCGATGGCATCGACGTGGCGCAGCTTGCCGAGCCCGATCTCGCGGGGCTGCGCAGCGAGCGGCTGGGTTTCGTGTTCCAGAGCTTCAATCTGCTGCCGCGCACCAGCGCCCTCGACAATGTCGCCCTGCCGCTGTTGTACGCGATGTCCGGCCAGGGCAATGCGCGGGTGCGCTTCGAGCGGGCGCGCGCGGTGTTGGACAAGCTCGGGCTGCGCGACCGCGAACGCAACACCCCCGGCCAGCTTTCCGGCGGGCAGCAGCAGCGCGTCGCGATCGCACGGGCGTTGATCAATCAACCGAGCCTGCTGCTGGCGGACGAGCCGACCGGCAATCTCGATACCCGCAACTCCAGCGAAATCATGCAGACGCTGAGTTCGCTCAACCGCGAACAGGGCGTCACCATCATCGTGGTGACCCACGAGCCCGATGTCGCGGCCTTTGCCGATCGCGTGCTGACCATGCGCGACGGCCAGATCATCTCGGACGTGAGGAAGCCGAGGCTCGAAAGGGCCGCCCCGCCGGCATCCGCTACGGCCGGCTCGGCGAGCGACCGCGCTCTTCCCTCGCCAGTCGCGCCGTTCCGCTACATCGCATCGTCGGGCGCGTCCTGGCCGTTCGCGTGGATGGTGATGACGGCGGCGGCGGAGGCGATCTGGCGCAACAAGATGCGTTCGGCGCTGACCATGCTCGGGGTGTTCATTGGTGTCGCCGCCTTGATTGTCATGGTGTCGGTCGGCCAGGGCGCCAACGAGGCCGTACGCAAGGAAATCGCAAGGTTAGGGACCAATCTGGTGGTGATCGTGCCGGGCGCCGCCACCAGCGGCGGCGCGCGCGGCGGATCCGGCAGCGCCTCGACTCTGACGGTGGCCGACGTCCAGGCGATCCGCCGGGAAGCGCCGGCCGCCGGCGAAGTGAGTTATCTGATCCGCCAGTCCGGCCAGATCCGGTTCGCCAGCCAGAACTGGACCACCGGCATCCAGGGGGTGAGTTTCAACTACCCGCCGATGACGAACTGGCAGATCGCCGCGGGGCGCGCAATCACATCGGAGGACGAGCGAAGCGCCGGGCTCGTCGTCGTGCTCGGCGAGACCGTGCGCCGGCAGCTGTTCGGCGCCTCGCAGAACCCGATCGGCGCGCTGGTGCAGGCCCGGGGCGTCTCGCTGCGGGTGATCGGGGTGCTCGACACCAAGGGACAGACATCCTTTGGCCAGGACCAGGACGACCTGATCATGGTTCCCTTCACGACGGCCGAGCGCAAGATTCTCGGCGTTGCGGCGCCGAGCCAGCAGCAAACGGCCATCAACTGGATCTATCCAACGCCGCCTAATCCTTACGGATTGCAGCCGCGCATGACCGGGTTCGTGAATCAGATCTACGTCCAGGCGGTGGACCAGACCGCCATTCAGACCGCGATCAGCCAGGCCACCGATATACTGGCCCGCCGCCACCGCATCCGGCCGGGCGCCAGCAATGATTTCTCGGTCCGCAACCTCAGTCAGATCGCGGAGACCGCGGAGGGCAGCAGCCGCATCATGGCGCTTCTGCTGGCCGCGGTCGCCTCGATATCGCTGGTCGTCGGCGGCATCGGCATCATGAATATCCTGCTGGTTTCGGTGACGGAGCGGACCCGCGAGATCGGACTGCGGATGGCGATCGGCGCCCGCCGGCTGCACGTGCTGCTGCAGTTTCTGGCCGAGGCGATCTTCATCAGCGTCAGCGGCGGCATCGTCGGAATTGTCATCGGCGCGGCACTTTCATTGGCCGTCTCCGCCGTCACCGGCTGGCCGGCGCCGATATCACTGACCGCCATCACCGGCGGATTCCTGTTCTCGGCGGCCGTCGGCATCTTCTTTGGCTATTATCCGGCGCGAAAGGCCGCCCGGCTCGATCCGATCGAAGCGCTGCGCTACGAGTAACAAGTTTGACCTTGCTCAATACCGGCCAGGTCCGACCTGATTTACTGGCGGCATGGCAAAGTACATCAGGTCTTTTCTCGAACTTGGATTGAACAACGTCGGGCTGGTCGGCGGCAAGACCGCCTCGCTGGGCGAACTGTATTCGACCCTCGCATCCGAAGGGGTCGCCGTCCCCAACGGGTTTGCCATCACCGCCGATGCCTACCGCGATGCACTGTCGCAGCCCGGCGTAGCGGACGAACTGCATCGGCTGCTCGACGGTCTGGATAAAAGCAAGATCAAGCGGCTGGCGGCCACCGCCGCCAAGGCACGCGCGGTCATCTACCAGGCGATGGATACCGGGCCGATCCGCGACCAGATCGTGGAAGCCTATCGGGCGCTGGAACGGGAGGCCGGGAAAGGCGTCGCGGTCGCGGTGCGCAGTTCGGCAACGGCGGAGGATCTGCCGACCGCGAGTTTTGCCGGCCAGCATGAAAGTTTCCTCAATGTGCGCGGGCCCAAGGATCTGTTCGAAGCCTGCCGGCGCTGCTTTGCCTCGATTTTCACCGATCGCGCGATTTCCTACCGCCTCGACAACGGATTCGACCATTTCAAGGTCTTCCTCTCCGTCGCCGTGATGAAAATGGTCCGCTCGGATATCGGCGCCAGCGGCGTCATCTTCACGCTCGACACCGAATCCGGATTTCGCGACGTGGTCTTCGTCACGGGGTGTTACGGCCTCGGCGAGACCATCGTCCAGGGTCAGGTCGATCCCGACGAGTTCTACGTTCACAAGCCGACCCTCGCCCAAGGATTTCGCCGTGTGCTGCGGCGCCGACGCGGCGGCAAGCAGATCCGCATGATCTACGGCAAGCGCGGCGGCGGCCATGCGACGCTGACCCGAAACGTGCCTGAAGCCGAGCGGCGGAAGTTCTGCATTTCCGATGCGGAGGTGCTGAATCTGGCCGACATCGCCGTGCGGATCGAGGCGCACTATTCGAAACATGCCGGCACTGCCATGCCGATGGATATCGAATGGGCCAAGGACGGCGCCGACGGCAAGCTCTATATCATTCAGGCGCGGCCCGAGACGGTGGCCTCGCAGCGTTCGGCCGACGTGTTCGAGACTTACAATCTCAAGGGAAAAGGGTCCGTCATCGTCACCGGCCGCGCGGTCGGTGAAAAAATCGCCTCCGGACGCACCCGCCGCATTGCCAGCGCGCGGGACCTCTCGGCTTTCAAGCCGGGCGAAATCCTGGTCGCGCCGGCCACCAGTCCCGATTGGGAACCGGTCATGAAGATCGCCGCCGGCATTATCACCGACAAGGGCGGACGGACCTGCCATGCGGCCATTGTGGCGCGCGAACTCGGCATTCCCGCCGTAGTGGGGGCGACGCACGCGACCGAGAAGCTCAAGAACGGGGCCAATGTAACGATCTCCTGCGCCGAAGGCGATGTGGGGAACGTCTATCAGGGCACGGTTGCTTTCGACGTCACGCGAACGCCCGTCAGCGAGCTCAAGGCGCCGCGCACCCCGATCATGGTCAATGTCGGCACCCCCGAAATGGCATTCCGGACGGCGATGCAGCCGCAATCAGGCGTCGGCCTCGCCCGCATGGAGTTCATCATCAGCGAGCATATCGGCGTGCACCCGATGGCGCTGCTCAAGCCGGACAAGATCGCCTCGGCCAAGGCGAAGGCCGCGATCGCCCGTCTGGTCCAGGGTTACAAGACGCCAGCCGATTTCTTCATCCAGAGGCTTTCGGAAGGCGTCGGCACCATCGCCGCGGCGTTCTATCCCAAGCCGGTGATCGTGCGGCTCTCCGATTTCAAGACCAACGAATACGCCAGCCTGCTCGGCGGCGAGGCGTTCGAGCCGAAAGAAGAGAATCCGATGCTGGGATTCCGGGGGGCTTCCCGTTACAGCCATCCGGCTTACGCGGAAGGCTTTGCGCTGGAATGCGCGGCGCTGCGCCGGGTGCGCGAGGAAATGGGTCTCTCCAATCTGCGCGTCATGGTGCCATTCTGCCGAACCGTCGAGGAAGGCAAGCGCGTGATCGCGACGATGGCGGCCAACGGACTCAAGCGCGGCGAGAACGGGCTCGAGATCTACGTCATGTGCGAAATTCCGAACAACGTGATCCAGATCGATGCGTTTGCGCAATTATTCGACGGATTTTCGATCGGCTCCAACGATCTCACCCAGCTGACGCTGGGGGTCGACCGCGATTCCGACATCGTCGCCTTCGATTTCGACGAACGCGATCCCGGCATGCTGGAGATGTTCAGGCTGGCGGTGACGGGCGCCAGGCGCAACGGGCGGCACGTCGGCATCTGCGGCGAAGCGCCCGCGAATTACCCCGAGATTGCGCGCTATTTGACCCAGCTCGGCATCGACTCGATCAGCGTCAATCCGTCGAGCGTGTTTCGCACCATGGCGGCGGTTCTCGAGGCTGAGGCCAGTCCAGCGAAGACCTGAAGGCGGTGGCGGCTAGACGCTGTGAACGGCGCTCGCGTGAATCCGCTCCGCTGCAGCATTGACCCTCGTCATGGTTTCCGTCAGCTCGGCATAGGGATTGTCTTCGATCGTCACCGTGCCGTAGTTCGAATTTTCGCCGTCGAACCGCCCCTCCGCCGGCTGGTCGGCATGCTCGAACCAGTGATAGCCGACCACCGCCGGGTTGCGCAGGGCTGCGGTGACGTAGCGTTCGAAGCACTGGGCGCGCTCGGTCTGGCTCGCCACCCGCGGACCGGCCCCATGGCTGTTGGGCAGGCCGGAATCGTCGCCGCGGAAGGAGAATTCGGAAATCAGGCACGGCTTGCCGCTTGCGGCATAGGCATCGATCACTGAGTTCGCATCCAGCTGGTAGCAATTGAACGAGATCACATCGAGATGGCGGGCTGCCGCATCGATCACGGCCGGCAGCGGCTGGTAGCCGAAGCGGGAACCGATTACGAGATGATGGGGGTCGGCGGACTTGATGGCTGAAACGCACACTTCAAAGTATTGATCGGCGACCACGGCAACAAAGGCGTCGCAGTCCGCGGAGAATGCCGCGCGGGCGGGACTGGCGAGGTTGGCCTTGAGCTCAAGCGCGTCATTCAGGCCCCCGGGGGGCATTCTGAAGAACGGCGCTTCGATACGTCCCATCGCGGCGAATTGCTCCCAGGATCGCGCCGGCGTGCGCCAGACCGCATTGAACTGCGAGAATTCCCGATAATGCTCCTGCAACCTCCTGATGGCCGCGACGCGGCCGGGGCGGTGCGACGGCAGGTTCAGAAACAGCGTCAGGAGTTCGTCAGCGCCGCGCCAGTCGGGCGACCAGTACAACTCGTTGTCGATAAAGGTGCCGAGCAGTCCGACGTCGTGACACCGTCTCGTGCAATGACCGTTCGCTTGCTCCCGGATGTGGGCCGCAAATGCGGGGTCGAACACATCGGGAAAGATCTGGTCGCGCCGGTGCAGCTTGAAGGAGGCGCCGAGTTCATTGGTGGGCGCGATCGCAAGCGGCGACGACCCGGCGCTGGCGACGTGTTCATCCGACCAGCAGCCGAGCGTATTGAAGTTCCAGCTCGCCAGCCGGTTTGCCGCCGCCGTGCGCCAGACGTGCGGGCTGCCGTATTTGTTCCGGCACGCATCGGCATAGGGCACGCGACTGGTATTGCCGACATGATCCTGATCGAAGCGGACCGTATTGACGCCCTTGGAGAGAAAGCGGCCGCCGTCGGGATCGACAAGCCAGAACACGCCCTCATGCTGGTCAACGCGAAAGAAGCCGCTTCCGCGGAAGCGGCCATCGACGATTCCACCCCATTTGGTTCTTTGCAAGCGGATACCCCAGCGGCAAGATGACGGCGATTGATTTGTCGCATCGGCTAGTCAGGAACTCTTGATATACCTCAAGATTGTCTCGTCCATCAGCCGGACTATTGATCTAACGTCTCGCAATCTGCCGGGGCGAAAGGGTGAACAGTGAATTCGAACCGTCCCATACCGGAATCGCAGCTGCCTTCCACGACCAGCCTGCGTCCGGGTTTCATCTGGGGCGTCTCGACCTCGAGCTTCCAGATCGAAGGCGCTGCGAAGGAAGACGGCCGCGGACCCAGTATCTGGGACGTTTACAGTCAAAACGGAGAAATAAGGAACCACGACACCGGCGATGTCGCCTGCGACCACTACCATCGCTACCGCGAGGATGTCGCCCTGATGAAGCGGCTGGGCGTTCAGGCCTACCGCTTCTCGGTCGCCTGGCCGCGGGTGCTGCCGCAGGGGCGCGGGTTGGCGAATGAGCCGGGCCTCGCCTTCTACGACCGGATGGTCGACGAACTCCTGGCCGCCGGCATCGAACCGTGGCTGTGCCTGTATCACTGGGATCTGCCGCAGGCGCTGGAGGATCTCGGCGGATGGCAGAACCGGGAGTCGGTGGCATGGTTTGCCGACTACACGACGCTGATCGCCACGCGTTTCGGCGATCGCGTCAAGCGCTTTGCGACCTTCAACGAGCCGTCGATCTTCAATCTGTTCAGCCGCTCGCTGGGGGCTCGGGACCGCAGCAGCGAAGCCGGTCTTTACCGGGCGACCCACCACGTCAATCTTGCCCATGGAGCGGCGGTGGACGTGCTTCGCGAGAAAGTTCGGGACGCCTCGATCGGGTGCATTCACAATTTTCAGCCATGCTGGCCTTCCAGCGCGAGCGAAGCCGACGCGGCGGCGGCCGCGCGCCTCGCTCCCTACTGGAACAACGCCTTTCCCGATGTGCAATGTCGCGGCGAATATCCGGCGACGATGCAGGCGGCCATCGAGCCGTACCTGCAGCCGGGCGATCTCGCGCGCATTTGCCGCCCGGTCGACTGGTTCGGATTGAACCACTACAGCCCAGTCTATGTAAAAGCGCAGGCCGATGCGATGCTGGGCTACGACTTCGGCGAGAAACCGGCCGGTGTTGCCCTGACGCAGATCGGATGGCCGATCAACCCGGGAGTCTTCGGCGAGACGCTGCGGATCGTCCATGAGAACTACCGCTTGCCGATTTACGTGCTCGAAAACGGATATGGCGGCTTCGACAAACCCGACGCGACCGGCGCCGTGACCGATCCGGAGCGGATCGATTTCCTGCGTCGCTATATCGGTGCGATGAATTCCGCTGCCGCCGACGGCGTCGACATCAGAGGCTACTTTGTCTGGTCGCTGCTCGACAATTTCGAATGGGCTTCGGGCTACAGCGACCGGTTCGGCCTGACCTATGTCGATTATACATCGCTGCAACGCACTCCGAAATCGTCGTTCCACTGGTACGCGGATTTGATCAAGGCGGCGCGTCAGCGATGAACGCAGCCTCGACAGCACGGACCGGCCGGAAGGTGTTGCTTGCAGACATCGGCGGGACCAATGCGCGCTTTGCGCTTCTCGCCGGGGGATCAGTCGGCAGGGTTGCCCATATGGCGGTCAGCGACTACGGCAGCTTTCGCGAAGCCCTCAGCACATATCTTGGCAGTTTGCCGGAGGCTGGCTCGATCACGGCCGCCATTCTTGCCGCCGCCGGCGTGATCCGGAACGGACACTGCGCCCTCACCAACAATTCCTGGGTGATCGATGCCGCGGAACTGTGCGCCGCTTACGGATTTTCCACCGTGCGCCTGCTCAACGATTTTGAAGCGGTGGCGTGGTCCCTGTCCGGCCTTCCCCCTGAAAAACTCCTCCCGCTGGGCGGCGGGCTACCGGTCGCGGGCGCGCCGCTCGCGGCGCTCGGCCCCGGCACAGGCCTTGGAATGGCAGCCTGCATACCGCACGCAACCGGGCGCCTCGTGCTTTCGAGCGAGGGCGGCCATTCGACAATGGCGGGCAATTCGTTGCGCGAGGACGCCGTCATCGCCTGGCTGCGACAACGGCTTGGACATGTCTCGGCCGAACACGTTCTTTCCGGTGGCGGATTGGAAAATCTTCACCAGGCGCTGGCTGCGCTGGACAACGCTGCGCTGCCAAGACGCCGCGCCGCCGAGATCACCCTGGCCGGCATAGAGGGGACTTGTCCGACCAGCCGCGCCGCCATCGATATGTTCTGCGCGATGCTTGGGACGGTTGCCGGCAATCTCGCGCTGACGCTCGGTGCGAAAGGCGGAATATTCATTGCCGGAGGCATTCTGCGTCACATGCCCGAATACCTCGTCGGCTCGCAGTTTCGCGCACGCTTCGAGGACAAGGGGCGGCTTCGCGAATATCTCGAGCCGATTCCGGTCTGGCTGATTCTGGACGACGATGCCGCATTCGTCGGCCTGCAAGCAATGGCGGAGGTCGAAGGCATTGGCTGAAATTTCGCGAACAGGGATTGTCACCCTCACCATCAATCCCGCCATCGACGCCTCGACATCGGTGAAGAAAATGGCGCCCTTCACCAAAATGCGCTGCGCGCAGGCCCGCCGCGATCCGGGCGGAGGCGGCATCAATGTCGCCCGAGTTCTCAAGCGGCTGGGTATCGACGCGTCAGCCGTTTACCCGGCCGGCGGCGCAACCGGAGAATTGCTTGGCACTCTGCTTGAACGCGAAGGCGTGCAAGGTGTCCTGGTCCCGGCGCAGAATGCGACGCGGGAGGATCTGACGGTCTTCGACGAGACCACCCGCCAGCAATTTCGCTTTGTCTTCCCGGGAGCGCCGCTCAGCGACATCGAGTGGAAGGCATGCCTGGAATCGATCGGGCGCATCAGGCCGCGGCCGGCGTTTGTGATTGCCAGCGGCAGCCTGCCAGCCGGCGTACCGGACGATTTTTACGGCAGACTGGCGCAGGCTTCAAAGGCGCATAGCAAGGTCATCGTGGATACCTCCGGGCGGTTCCTGCAGGCGGCACTCGAACACGGCGTCTATCTCATCAAGCCGAACCTTCGCGAGTTTCAGGAATTGGCCGGCATTACCGCCTCCGACGAGGCGTCGCTGATCGAGGCCGGGCGGCGTCTGATCGAGCGCGGCCAGGTAGAGGTGATCGCGCTCTCGATGGGGCCGGACGGCGCCCTTCTCATCACGCGCGATCTGGCGATGCGCGCGAACGGTCTCCCGATCGAGCCGGTCAGCGTGTCAGGCGCCGGCGACAGCTTTCTGGGGGCAATGGTTTGGAGCCTTTCCAGTGACGGTAGTCTCGAAACCGCCCTGCGCTACGGGGTTGCCGGCGGTTCCGCCGCGCTGCTCAGTCCGGGGACAGACCTCTGCCGGCCGGAGCACATGCATCGCCTGTTTGCCGATGTGGTGGTGAGGCCGATACCTTCGCAAGCCGCCCTCACCGAGCCAACGCATGAATAACGACAGCTACATCGCTCCCAGCGAGCAGCGCCTGCTCTCCCGCTTCTGGCAGGCTGCGCGCGGTTTCTGGAGCGGCGAGTCAGCCCGGTGGGCCTGGCTGCTGACGCTGCTGCTGATCGCCACGGTACTGCTGCAGCTTTTAACCCAGTACTCGCTGAATTTCTGGAATCGCGATTTCTTCAATGCCATCGGACGCAAGGATGGCGCAGACCTCTTGACGCAGACGTTACGGTTTTTGCCGCTGGCTGCGGCCAGCCTTGCGCTCGCCGTGTTCTCGGTCTGGGGCCGCATGACCCTGCAACGGAAATGGCGGGAGTGGCTGAGCGAACGCCTCTACGCGTATTGGCTGGAAAGCGACCGTTATGTCCGGCTCAGATTCATGCCGGGGGAGCATCAAGCGCCGGAATATCGGATCGCCGAGGATGCGAGGATTGCAACGGACCTGCCCGTCGACCTCGTACTCGGGCTGTTCTCCTCGCTGCTCACCGGGATCACCTTTATCGGCATCCTCTGGTCGGTCGGAGGCAGCTCGACCATCGACATGTTCGGCCTGACGCTGACCATTCCCGGCTACCTCGTGGTGGCGGTGATCGTTTACTCGATCATCGTGGCGGCTGCGATGGTGCTTGTCGGCAGCCGCCTGACCCACGTCGTGGAAGACAACAAGCGAACCGAAGCCGAGTTGCGGGCGATAGGAACCCACATCCGCGAGAGCGGAGAAGGCAAGGCATTGCCTGACAACATCAAGGACGGGCGTCATGCCATCGGCGCCGCGCTGAACGCGGTAATCTCCGTGTGGCTGGTATATTGTTGGCAGCTCATGCGCCTGACCGTGGTCACGCATTCGAATTCGCTGCTGACGCCGGTTGTCGGATTGCTGCTCTGCATGCCAAAATATGTCGCCGGGACCATGCTGCTCGGCGAGGTGGTCCAGGCGGCGGCGGCCTTTGTCGTGGTGCAGGGCGCCTGCAACTGGTTCGCCGACAATTATACACGCCTGGCCGATTGGGCCGCCTCCGCCAACCGTGTCGCATCCCTGCTTCTGGCGCTGGATCGGATTGACCAACCCGGCCCAAACCCAGCATAAGTATTTTGGCGGGCGAACGCACGCAACGGCGGCCGACGACAACCCATGTTCGGAGCTCCGTTCCCGCTGTTTCCCGCAAATGCCTCCGCCAACCTATCGAATAGGCCACAGTCTCCATCTTACCGGCGGCTTCATGCGCCTGAAGGACGTGATGAAATGGACATTGATCTCACTGGAAAGCGCGCGCTCGTCACCGGCTCGACCCGCGGTATCGGACTCGCCACCGCCATCGGACTGGCGCGAATGGGGGCGGAAATCATCGTCAACGGCCGCGAAGCCGCCTCGGTCGCCGAGGCGATCGCCAGGATCAAGCAGGCCGCGCCGGCTGCCAGGGCGCATGCGGCGGTGTTCGATCTCGGCGACGCCGAGGGCTGTGCCGGGCTGGTGGCGCAATTTCCCGAGGTCGACATTCTCGTCAACAATCTCGGTATCTACGAGCCCAAGGCCTTCTTCGACATCGAGGACGACGACTGGACCAGGATGTTCGAGGTCAATGTCATGAGCGGGGTGCGGTTGACCCGGCACTACCTGAAGCGAATGCTCGATGCCAAGGACTGGGGCCGCGTCGTGTTCGTCTCCAGCGAATCCGCGATCTACGTGCCGAAGGAAATGGTGCATTACGGCTTCTCGAAAGCCGCCCAGCTCTACATCGCGCGCGGCGCGGCCGAACAGACCAAGGCCACCAACATCACGGTCAATTCGGTATTGCCCGGCCCGACCTGGGTCGAGATGGCGCCGGTCCGTCTTGCCGCGCGCGCCAAGGGTCTCGGAACCACCGCCGAAGAACTCGCCGCCAAGACCTTCACCGAACGCCGGCCGGCATCGCTGCTGCAGCGCTACGCCACTCCGGAAGAGGTGGCCAACCTGATCTGCTACGTCTGCTCGAAGGCTGCGAGCGCGACCAATGGCGCCGCGTTGCGTGCCGACGGCGGCATCGTCACCAACCCGTTCTGAGCGTCAGGCTCGCTTGTTTTGACGCGTATTCTTCAAGCGAACCGGTACCCGCTTCGCTTGAAAGCGCTATGATGCCTTTTCCAGGCGGCCTTGCTCGATGGCGTCGATCTGCAACGCGATGAACCTCGAATAGATCCGGCATTGCGAGAACGAACCGCCTGTGAACCACAGCCCGGGCTGCCCCGTGCGGGTCCACATGTTGCGCAGTTCCTGGCTGGCATTGAACCCCCAGATCGGCCCGACGCGCTTGGCCACCTCGGCGCCGAACAGCGAACCCACGATGTGATCCTGGCCTTTGTACCCGGTCGCCAGCACCACCAGCTCCGCCCTTAACGTCGAGCCGTCGGCAAGCAGCAATCCGTCGCTGACGAACTGCTTGATGTCGGTCGCCTGGATCAGCCGGATCTTTCCGTCGGCAATCAGCTCGGAGCAACCGACATTGAAGTAATATCCGCCGCCGCGGGTGCGGAATTTGAGCGGCCAGCCGGTGCCGTCTTCGCCGAACTCGAGCCGAAAGCCCGCCTGCTCCAGCCGCGACAACAGCGGCGCGTCGAGCTCGCGAACTTCCCGGGTGATGAGCTTGTGCGACGCCTTGACGACCTCCAGCGGTACCGAGGCATTCAGCAGGTCCCTGGTTTCGACAGGCGGCCCGTCGCCGAGATAGGTCTTGTCGTAGAGCTGCGCGCTGGGATCGACATTGACGACCAATGTCGGGCTGCGCTGAACCATGGTGACGTCGGCGCCATTGGCCTGCAGCTCCTGGCAGATGTCATGCGCGCTGGTGCCGGTCCCCATCACCACGACGGATTTGCCACGCCACTCCGCTCCGGCAGAAAACTGGCTGGAATGCAGCACTTTGCCGGCAAAATTCTCGATCGTCGCGATCTTCGGAATGTTGGGTATGCCGCTGACGCTGGTCGCCATCACGATATGCTTCGGACGCAGCGTGCGAAGATTGCCGTCGCGGAGCCGAACTTTCGCCGCCCAGGTCTGAGTCGTCTCGTTGTATTCGGCCCCTTCGAACACGGTGCGGGTCCAGAAGTTGACCTCCATGCTCTCGACATAGGCTTCGAGCCAGTTCGCGATCTTGTCCTTGGGGATGTAATCCGGCCAGTTCGGAGGGAACGGCATGTAGCGGAGGTGGTTGACCGGCGTCTTATTGTGGAGCTTGAGGCCGTGATAGCGCAGCCGCCAGTTGTCGCCGACGCGTTGCTGCTTGTCGATCACCAGCGTATCGAGGCCCAAACGCTTCAACTCGACCGCCGCTGATATGCCGGCATGTCCGCCGCCGACCACCAGAACATCGGGCTCGCGGCCTTCGAATGCGATTTCGGCCCCGCGCTCTTCGAGCCAGTTCTGCTTGGCAAAATCGCGGTTGTGCGAGGTGGGCTCGGAATTGCCCGACTTCGCTTCGCTGATCTTGTCCATGTCGAGCACCGTCGACAGCGTCCAGGCCCTCGGTGCCGCCCCACTGCCAGGCGAAGGCAGCAGCCGGACCACGCCGAGGCCCGGGCCGTTCGCCGTATCGAACCGGAAAATCGCCTCGATCACTTCCTGCCCCGCGACCACGGCCCGGCGCGGCGCGAGCAATCCGGCGTCGACGTCGAAGGCGGTGGCGCCAACCTCGCGCGCGCGCCGGCCTAATTCACCGGCCAGTTTGCCGGCGCCGCTGAAGGTCGCGATCTGCCAGGAAATGCCGCACAGATTTCGCCAATGGCTGTCAGGCAGAAACAGCTCACCAAGCCCCGCCTCGTCTCCGCTCGCGAGCGAACGGCCGAACCCGGCGATCCACGATCTTGCCTCGGCTTCGGCCGATGTCTTGATTTTTTCCAGCATGCCCGATCCTCTTGAACTCCCCTCCGGCTCGCCCGACCGGCTTAGCCTGTTGGGGCATCAGGTCTCGCGCGAGCTTTGCCTGATTGCACCCGCATTCGATCCTCTTGTCCAGAGCGGCGGGACAGGCTTCCGTCGCATTGGCCGGATGGTCACCTTGTGTATCGTCAGAATCAGGCAAACCTGGAACTGAGGCCACCCGACCGCTCTATCTTCGACATTTCTCATCATAACGCGCGCACACTTTGGACGAATTTCAGATCGGCCATCGAATTGAGGTACATCAACTTCAGATCACGATGAGACGGGTATGCTTTTGATATCCGGCCAAGGAAGAATGACCATCCATTATTACCTCGACGCCAATTGCGCTCGTCCTACCGGTTTCGAGGCCCGGCCATCCACCTGGACTCGAATGATGGAGGTGCAACAATGCGCATGATGAGAACCTTGGGACTGACAGCATCGGTGCTGTTGCCTGTTTCCGTTCCGGCATCGGCCGCGCCCTGCCCGTTTCCGATGGTCCAGGAATGCAGACCGCAGCCACAGAACCGTCCACCGATGACCCCCACGCAGTGCCGCTGCGTGAACCCGCCCGGCAGTCCGACGTGGGGCGGCAAGGCGGAGATTCACAAGAAGAATGTGCCGACGGTGAAGCCCAACAAGCAACCTGGACCGTACAACTGAACGCGCGATCGGCTCTCGAGCCTCGGTTCTGATTGAATCAGAACCGAGGCTCTGGCCTTTCATTTTGACGCGTCTTCTTGACGCGAACCGGTGTCCACCCCGCATCAGGTGGCGGGCAGACTTTGCTTGAAAAAGCTCTAGCGCAGCTTCTTGCTGCCCGTAACCGGTCGCGGTGGCTCCGGCTGCGGGTTCAGCCAAGTGTCGCCCTTGTTGACCTTGGCAGGGCCCATTGGCGGATCGGGCTGAGGATTGAGCCAGGTATCTCCGGATCCGCGCACGGCCTTGTGCGACCGGCTGGTTCTTTTCACAGATTTCGGTTTGGCCACCGCCGCTGATTCGGCCAGCCTGACTGATTGCTGCCCCCCGAGCGAAGCGGCGTCGCCGCCGTAGCGCGTCGAGGTGCTCGCGCCGGCGACACCGATCGTACCGGCGAGAACAAGGCCCCCGATCGCGAAGGCTGATTGCTTCGTGATGGTCACCAGTGTGAATCTCTTTTGCTTCATGGACGTCCTCCTTATCGATCTGGCGTTACCGATCCAGCTGCCGTCGGATGGGCGGCGGGACTGGACGAGGCCGAATAATGGGCTTCGGCGTAAAGCGCTTCGGCGGAACGAACCGCTTCGGCGGCGGCGGCCGAACCACGATCCGTGGCGGCGGCGGCGGCGGGACAAATTCCCGGCCGCCTCGTTTGCCGCGCGGAAGGATGACCGGCGCCGGAGCATGAATGCCGCCGGGCGCGAATGTCGCGCCTCCCGCCGGCACGCATTTGCGCTTGTCGGCGTCAGGCTTCTGCCCGGACGGACAGCACTGGCCGCCGGCCGTGGCCTGGGCCGCGAGGCAGCATGAGCCGTTCGGCAGTTTCACATAGCCGGTGAAGCAGGCGTCCGGCTGCTTGATCGGCGCTGCGTTCGTGACGCATTTGCCGTCGACAAGGAATTGCCCTTGCGGACAGCTACAAGCCGCCGCCGCCGAACCAAGCGTCGGGATCTGCGGCGGGCAGCATTCGCCGGTCAGCGGGTTGGTGGTCGTTCCCGGCGGGCAACTCGTCTGCTGCTGACCGCAGCTGCCATCAGGTTGCGGCGTGCTGCCGGCTGGGCAGCACTGGCCGGTCACGGACAACTGACCGGGCGGCGGACAGGGGGTCAGTTTCCCGGTGTGCTTGCAACTGCCGTCCGGCTGCGGCGTCGTGCCGGCCGGGCAGCAGATGCCCTTCGATGACAGCTGCTCGGGCGGACATGGTTTCTTCATCGGGAAGCAACTGCCGTCGGGCTGCGGCTTGGACCCCGGTTCGCAGCAAATGCCTTTCGACGACAACTGTTCTGGCGGACAGCCCGGCTGCTGCGGCTTGCCGCATTTGCCGTCGGGGCCCGGCAGCGTGCCATCAGGGCAGCACTGGTTCGCGTAGAAAGCCGCGGATCCGCTCGGACAGAGCTGCAGGCAACTTCCGTCGAGCCCAGGCTGGATCATATTTGGACCGGGCTGAGAACAAGCTTGCCCTGCAGCCGTCTGTTTGCAGCCGTGCTCGCTGGATGGATCAGGCTCGTATCCGGCCGGACAGACCGGCATCTTGAACGCCGGGCAATGATAGCCATTGGCGTCGTGTACCGGCTTGGTGCCATCCAAGCAGGTCAACTTCGTCAGGTCGTTGGGATCGAATGAGTTCGGGTCAAGACCTACCCAGCAGGCCTCCACATGGCCGGGATCGATAGACCCGTCCGGACAAGGCGACTGACACTGGCCGTTCGGGCCAGGAAAGAAGCCCATCGGGCAGCACTGGAATCCGGGCTGTTGTGTCGTGCCGGGCGGGCAGGCGCACTGGTTGCCTGATCCCGGCGGGCAATCGAGCATCGGCGGCTTCTTGCCGTGCAAGCGATACCAGACAAATCCCGGCGCCAGTTCGACCCGCGGCCGGTACCAGCCCGGCAGCATGAAGCCGGTCTGACCGCAGACGCGTTGAATGGCGATGTCGCCGATACGACCGCGCGCGCCGGGATCCTGGAACTGATCGTCATAATCGACAAAGTAACTTTGCAACGGCGGCGTGTTGGCCGGCACGACGGCGGTGATTTCATTGCCCTGCAGGCCGTTGACCTCCGCCGGGCCGCCCTGGGCGAGCAGCGCGGCGAGCGCCGGATCGATGGCATTGCGCAATTGTTCGCCGGTCGACCATAGGAAACTGCCGCAGGCGGCGCGATCGATGCGACCCAGTTCGTCGTAACCAAAACCGACGGCGACGCCGCCGTTGCCGTTGCGCATCTGCCGCGCAAAACCGATCGCATATTCGTCGGACTGCGGCTGCCATTGCGGCCCGGCCGTGCCTGATGGCACCGGCAGATAGCGCAGCACGCGGCCGGTTGCCTCCACGGTCAGGGCCATGAAGTCGGCGGCGCCGCTGGAAGCCGCACGCTCGGCGAGCAGCATGCGGCCCTGGTCGTCGAAGGTGATTCTGGTGATTTCGCTCGGCCCCGGTCCGGGCGCGACGCTGAGTTCGAGGCGCGGATCGGCGCCGAACTCCGGCGCGATCGCCACCGACCAGATCTGCAAGTCCCTGGCGACGGCATAGTAGAGACGCCCATTGCGAACGCCGAGACCGAAGACCAACCGCGGCGAAGCGGCATAGCCCCATGTACCGGGATCGTTGGTCCGGAATTTCGGGCTCAGGATGTCGAGACGGCCGGCGGGATCGTAAGGTACAGGCTGCAGACCCGCCGCACCGCGCCCCTGGACGCCGTGATCGTAACGGCCGCGTTCCTTCCCGGCGGGATCAAAGGCGTGAATCATTCCGGTCGCGCGGTCGGCGACGAACAAGGTGCTCGAAGCGGCATCGAATGCGAGGCCACCGAGCGCCGGGCCGGGATTGGAAGCACCATCGAGCGTGACATTGGCGAACAGACGGACTTCGCCGGTCGCCCCGTCAATCCGCCAGATCGAACCTGGCCCGCCGCCGAGTTGCCCCGGTCCAAATAATCCGGCCATGAAGGCAGCGTTCGGCGCGCCCTGTTTGACGCGAACCGGCTGGCCGCCGCCCGCTGGCACGACGATTGGCAACCCATAGGCCGATGTCGCCGCGACGAATACGTTGGGCGGCGCTGCGGTGTCGAGGGCAACGCCGAATACCTGGCCGACCTGACCGGCGGTGACGGTGAAAGGCTTCGGCGCCGTGAGCAATTGCGCCTGCGGCGGCGCGCCCGGCGACTGCAGATCGAGAACGCGCGCGGCCGATCCCTGCAGATCGATGAAAGTCTTGTCGGCGGGATCGACGCCCGGTGCGATCAGGGTGGGAGGCAGCGCGCCCGAGAATCCGGTCACTACCGCATTGCCATTTGCAACGATGCCGGCTGGCTGTGCGAAGGTCGCGCCGCGATGACCGCCGCCTGACGAAAACAACGCAACGGCGGTAACAACAACCGCAATCGCTGCGCGTCTTGTGCGGGAGTGATTGTTTTTCCCACGCCTCGCCGAAGTGATCGAATCTGCTCGCATGATCATGCATCCTTCGTGAGGCATTTCTGCCTGCAGCGT
>JAYSPJ010000568.1:0-2645 GCA_043722155.1 Bradyrhizobium sp. | reverse complement strand
GTTTGCCGCCGACATGGCCATCATGCCGCCGCCGGTATACGCACCGCCCCCGGTCGTCGAAGACTTCGGCGGTTGGTATCTGCGCGGCGATATCGGATTCAGCAATCAGCGGGTCGAGCGTCTGAACAACGCGCTCGACGCCGGCCTCACCAGCCAGCGCCAGAACCTCAACTTCAACACCGCGGGCATCTTCGGCCTCGGCGTCGGCTACAAGTTCAACAACTGGTTCCGCGCCGACATTACCGGTGAGTATCGCGGCAATTCGCAATTCTTCGGCAAGGACAGCATCACCTATGCCGGAGGTGTCGGCACCGACACCTATCACGCGACCAAGAATGAGTGGGTGGTGCTTGGCAACGCCTATGTCGATCTCGGCACCTGGTGGTGCATGACGCCATTCATCGGCGCTGGCGTCGGTGGCGCGCGGGTCGCCATCAACAACTTCACCGACCAGAGCATCGCCAACAATGGCGGCGGCGCACTGCCGGGTCTTGCTGTCGGTGACAACGTAGCGAAATGGAATCTGGCCTGGGCGCTGCATGCAGGTGTCGCCTACAAGGTCACGCCGAATTTCACGGTCGAACTGGCCTATCGCTATCTCGATATGGGCGACGGCCTGACCGGCGATCTCCGTACCTTCGACGGCATCAACAACATCAACAACCCGATGACGTTCAAGAACATCACCTCGCATGACCTCAAGCTCGGCGTGCGCTGGGATCTGAGCAGCCCGGCGGCCTACGCGCCGCCGCTGATGCGCAAGGGCTGATCGAACCTTCGATCGCTTGACACTCCTTAACGGCGCGGGATCTTCCCGCGCCGTTTTGTCTTGTGCGGCCGACCTGATTTCGGAAAGCCTGTCCCGGATTCGGTCCGGGATGAACTGCAGTTTTTGCAACAGAACATGCCGATCGAGGGTACACGACAACCATTGGTTAAGGTTAACGGGGGATGATCAGCCCTGAGTTAGAGTGTGCGAGGGAGTGTTGCGATGCGTAGGATTTTGCTGGCGGCGGCGATGTTGGGGACGGCGGCTTGCGCTGAGGCAGCCGACCTGTCGGATCTGCCGATCCTTCGTGGCGCCTTCACTGAGGGGCTGAGCACCACGAAGGTGTTCTGGCAGGGCTACTACCTCGGCGGACAGCTCGCTTACGGATCGATCGATTCGAAGTTGCCGGGCGGCATCAACAGCGACATGCAGTCGACTTTCAGTCCGCCGGTTGGCGTGACCTACAATTGGCGACCGCTGGGGCAGGCGCACAGCCTCAACATAGGCTACGGGGGGTTTGCCGGATACAACTCGCAATGGGACGACGTCGTCGTCGGCATGGAGGCGAATTATCTCCATGGCGAGTTCCGCGCTTACTCCGGCTCGAGAGGGGACAGATTGAATCCCGATCTGACCACCCTGTCGACAACCCATTCGACCGCGGTGCTCAGGGTGTCGGACTTCGGCTCACTGCGGGTGCGCGCCGGCTACATCATGGGATGCTTCCTGCCTTATGCCTATCTCGGTGCCGGCCTGGGCGGCCAGACGATCGAACGCAACGTTTCGGCGTCTCCGTCTCCGGTGCTTCCGATGTGGAACACGGCCACCAAGACGAAACTCGTCTATGGCTACTCCGCCGGCGTCGGCCTCGACGTGATGCTGGTGGGCGGGCTGTTTACGCGGCTCGAATACGAATATCAGCGCGTGACGTCGGATATCGAAACCAACATCAATACCGTCCGGCTGGGCCTCGGCTACAAGTTCTGACCTCGCGGCGCGCCCTTCGGCTTGACAGCAATTGACGCGGCTGGTCCGATGCCGGCTCCTGTCCGGGAGCCCGATCAAGCCATGAAAATCTACGGCGATACCAATTCGGGAAACTGCCTGAAGGTGAAATGGGTCTGCGACAAGCTCGCGCTGCCCTATGACTGGGTCAGCGTCGATACGCTCAAGGGCGAGACGCGCACCACGGAATTTCTCAAGCTCAATGGTGCGGGCCAGGTGCCCACGGTCGTGTTCGACGACGGCCGCGTGCTGGCTCAGTCCAACGCCATCATCCGCTATCTCGCCCGCGGCAGCGATCTCATTCCCAGGGACGCCTTCGCCGCCGCGAAGATGGACGAGTGGCTGTTCTGGGAACAATACAGCCACGAGCCCTATGTCGCGGTGTGCCGCTTCCAGATGGTCTATCTCGGCAAGCCGGCCTCCGACCTCGATCCCGACAAGATCAAGCGCGGCTATTTCGCGCTGGCGCGGATGGAGCATCAGCTCGCCGCGACGCCATTCCTGGTGGGCGACGCCGTCACGCTCGCCGACGTAGCGCTGCTGGCCTATACGCGGGTGGCGCATGAGGGCGGCTTTCATCTCGACGGCTATGCCTCCATCAGGCGCTGGATCGGCGAGGCCGAACGGGCTCTCGGCCTGCCGTCGGCACGCTGAGTCTTACCGGAAGCCGAAGCCGGCCATCACTCAGCTGTGATCCCGAGAGTCGTGTGCGTCCCCATGACAATACCCGATCGGCTGAAAGTTTCTTGACGATTCCAGGCGTTTCCCTTATGCACCGCGGCGGGACACCTCCCCCCAACGGGAGGCTAGCTATCTGGAAGGATAGAACATGACTGCTGCGAAGCCCGCATTGCGGCCGAACGTGCCGCAT
>JAYSPJ010000567.1:0-2259 GCA_043722155.1 Bradyrhizobium sp. | reverse complement strand
CACCGCGCTGGCGGCGCTGCTCGACAATCCGTCGCTGGCTGGTTCCGACAGAGGCGACGTTCCGACAGCTGCCGCCGCCTATGCCACGGGCACCGGCACTGTCCGAATGACCCCGGCCGCCACTCTTCAGACCCACACTAGTCAAGGATCAACGTGATGAGCGACTCTCGCCCCGCTGACTTTTCCAGCGTCTGGGCAGACATGCGTGGGGTTAGCTTCTCGCAAGGGTTTCTCGACGCCGGCGGAATCCGCACGCGCTATATGCAGTCGGGCGACCCGTCCAAACCGCTGGTACTCGCGCTGCACGGTGTCGGCGGCCATGCTGAGGCCTATTCGCGGAATTTCGGGCCGCACGGCGAGCATTTCTGGTTTGTCGCGATCGACATGCTCGGGCATGGTTGGACCCAGCAGCCGGCAATTGATTATCAGGTCGCCGATTACGCCGGGCATGTGCTTGCGGTACTAAAGGCGCTCGGCCGCGACAGCGCAATGATCACCGGCGAATCGCTCGGCGGCTGGGTGGCGACCTATCTCGCCGTCCATCATCCCAAAGCCGTCGAAAAGCTTGTGCTCAATACCGCGGGCGGCTGGACCGCGCACCCCGAGGTCATGGAGCGCCTGAAGCGCCTGTCAAACGAGGCGGCGTCCGACCCGAGCTGGGAGCGCATCCGCACCCGCCTCGAATTCCTGATGTGCGATAAGTCAATGGTCTCCGACGACCTGATCGAGACTCGGCGTGCCATCTATGCGCAGCCGGGTTTCACCAACACGATGCAGCGGATCATGTGCCTGCAGGACATGGATATCCGCCGCCCAAACATGATCACTAAGGAACAGTATCGTTCGATCACTGCGCCGACATTGGTGGTGTGGACGTCGCATGATCCGACCGCGACACCGGCCGAAGGCAAGGAAATCGCCGACATGATTCCCGGCGCGCAATATATTGTGATGAACAAGTGCGGGCATTGGCCTCAGTTCGAGGATGCAAACGAATTCAATCGCCTGCACATCGCATTCCTGCGCGGAACCGACGCAGTTTGATGACGAATACCGCACAACTCGCTGAACGCCTCCGCGTGGCCTACGGGTCGGGCGCGATTCCACCGCTTCGTGACGGCCTTGATCCGACCGATGCGGTCGGCGCCTATGCGGTTCAGGCGGCGAACACGGCTCATTGGGTGGCCGAAGGTCGGCGCATCGTCGGCCGCAAGGTCGGCCTGACTGCCAAATCAGTGCAGGCACAACTTGGCGTCGACCAGCCCGATTTCGGGGTATTGTTCGGCGATATGCAGGTATCCGACGGCGGCGCGCTGCTCGCGTCGCGCGTCTTGCAGCCCAAGGCCGAAGCCGAGGTCGCGATCATCTTGGCCACGGACATCGATGACATGGATGCGACCGCCGATACCGTCGCGGCTGCGGTCGGATCGGTCGTCGCAGCGATAGAGATCGTCGACAGCCGCATCGCCGACTGGAAGATTACCTTCGCCGATACTGTTGCCGACAATGGCTCGTCGGCCTTCTACGTGCTCGGTAGCGGCTCCAAGCCGCTCGAGGGTCTCGACCTGTGGACTTGCGGCATGGCCCTCGAGGTCAACGGCGCGGTTGTTTCGCTCGGCGCGGGCGTCGCCTGCCTCGGCCATCCGCTTAATGCCGCGGCCTGGCTGGCCCGGACTCTGGCCGCGCGAGGCGAACCACTGCGCAAGGGCGATGTCGTGCTTACCGGTGCGTTGGGCCCGATGGTCGCGATCACTCCCGGCGATCAGGTCAAGGCGACGATTGGGGGCCTGGGAACAGTCAGTTTCACCTATCGGGAAGACCGGGTATGAACGCGACATCAATAGGGAAGGCCAAGGTCGCGATCATCGGATCGGGCAACATCGGCACCGACCTGATGATCAAGGTGATGCGCCTGTCCGCGGAACTCGAGATGGGCGCGTTCGTCGGCATCGATCCAACATCTGACGGGCTTAAGCGCGCCGAACGGCTGGGCGTTCCCGTGACTGCCGGCGGGATCGACGGACTCGTGGCGATGCCTGAATTTGCCGACATTGCCATCGTGTTCGACGCGACGTCGGCCGGCGCGCACAAGCACCATAGTGCGATCCTTCTTGCTCATGGCAAGCGGGTGATCGACCTGACGCCAGCGGCGATCGGCCCTTACACGATTCCACCGGTCAACGGCGATGCGAACCTCGACGCTCCCAATGTCAACATGGTGACGTGCGGCGGCCAGGCAACGATCCCGATGGTCGCTGC
>JAYSPJ010000566.1:0-2050 GCA_043722155.1 Bradyrhizobium sp. | reverse complement strand
GGGAACGGGATTTACCTTAGCTACGGTGCCGGCATCGACATGCGCGAAGGGGCGGGCATTGCCGTCGCCAACGGCCTTCCATATGAAGCCGCCCTCGCCGCGATCACGGTCGGCCCGGCAAAGATCTGGGGCCTGCCGAACGCCGGGACGCTGAGCCCCGGCGCCGACGCCGACGTCATCATCTGGGACGGCGATCCGCTCGAGCCGGGCAGCGCGCCGCTGGCAATGTTCGTGAAAGGCGCGCAGGTGTCCCTGGTCACGCGGCAGACCTTGCTGAAGGATCGTTATGCGCCGTCGCGGGCGCGGGAACCGATGCCCCCGGCCTACCGATGAAGATCGCGCTCCTGCTTGTTGTGCTGTGGGCAATGCCCGCCCTTGCCGAGAAAGCTGGAGAGCCGCCGGTACTGACTTCGGCCGTCCATGCCGACGGGCCTCGGCTACGGCAGCCGGCCGGGCAGGCCTTGCCTATGCCGGTCGCGCGACGACTTCGCTTCGAAGCGAAACGCGGAACGTGGATGTCGCTCGACGTTTCGCCGGGCGGCAAGATGCTCGTATTCGACCTCCTCGGCGACCTCTACGTCATGCCCTCCGCGGGCGGCCGTGCCACGGCGATCACGCGTGGTTTGGCGTTCGATACCCAGCCGACATTCTCGCCCGATGGCCGTTCCTTGGCATTTGTGAGCGATCGGTCAGGCGCGGACAACCTCTGGCTATCGAACCCGCAGGGCCACCACCTCCGCCAACTCAGTTTCGGCGACGATGACACAGTACTCGTCTCTCCGTCATGGGCGCCGGACGGCAAGTCGCTCTACGTCAGCCGGTACCGCCCCGATCTGAATAATTACGAGCTCTGGCGCTACGCCCTCAATGGGGCGCAAACGCTCCTTGTCCCGATCCGCGACCAGCCGCAGTCGCTACGCGCCGCTTGGCGGAGCATTCTGGGCGCGGTGCCGAGCCCCGACGGGCGATACCTCTATGCCGCGCAGCATGTCGGCGGCCTCGATCTCGACACCGTCGGGCAATGGTCGATCGTCCGGATAGACTTGAGCGGCGGGCCGCAGGAAACGATCGCCGCCGAGCCGGACGGCCCGCGCTCGTCGCTCGATCCGGGTGCATATTTCCGCCCGGCGCTGTCGGCGGACGGGCGACTTCTGGCCTATGGCCACCGGGTCGACGGGGCGACCGAATTGCGAGTGCGCGATCTTGCGAGCGGCGTCGATCGCCGGCTTGTCTTCCCGGTCGAGCGCGACCAGCTGCAGGCGTCGATGTGGCAGGACATCCTCCCACGCTATGCCTTCGCCCCGGACGGCCGCGCCATCCTAGTGTCGGTGGCCGGCGGGTTTGAACGGATCGACCTCGACGACGGGAAAGCCAGCCCAATACCCTTCGCCGCACCGGTCGACCTTGCCCTCGGGCCGTCGACCCGGCTGGACATCAGGGAGGACACGGGGCCTGTTCGATCCCGGCTAATCATGGCCCCGACGCCCTCCCCAATTGGCAGCGAGGTCGCTTTCTCAAGCTTTGCTCGACTTTACATCATGAGCCTCAGCGAAGGCGCGAAGCCTGTCGAATTCCTCTCCGCGGCTGAGCATGCCTTCCAGCCGAGCTGGAGCGCCGACGGTAAGCAGATGGTGTGGGCGAACTGGACCGAACGGGGCCCTGGCGGTGTATGGATCGCACCCGTCGACGGGTCGGCACCGCCAAAGAGACTTAGCGACGTCCCCGCTTATTACAGCTACCCGGTGTTCGCGCCCGACGGCCGGACGGTGCTCGCCGTCCGCTCCAGCCAGCAGGCGCGCCTCGATCTGTACATGGAATATGGGCAGCTTCGTGATGCCCAACTCGTCGCCATGCCGGTCGCCGGCGGCCCGACAAGGGTCATTACCAGCGGCAGGATCGGCGGCCGCCCGCAATTCACGACCACGCCCGGATCGGTGTACCTTCTCACCGATGCCGGCTTGGAGCAGGTCGACCTTGCGACGGGAAGGCGCCAGCTCGCCGTCCTGGTGAAAGGCCCTGGCTGGTACTTTCAGGACGGCGCGGTGCCGGT
>JAYSPJ010000565.1:0-17777 GCA_043722155.1 Bradyrhizobium sp. | reverse complement strand
GCAGATATTCCGGCGTCAGGCTTTCGTTGCGCGCCGGCACGGACCATGTCGCCGTGCGCTGGAATACGGTGAGGCTTGCCGCCTGCTGCGCGATGATCGGGATCGACTGGATCGCCGAGGAGCCGGTGCCGATCACGCCGACGCGCAATCCCGTGAAGTCGACGCCCTGATGCGGCCATTCGCCGGTGTGATAGATCGGCCCGCGAAAATCCTCCATGCCCGAGAATGCTGGCCGGTTGGGCGCCGACAGGCAGCCGACCGCCATGATGCAGAATTTTGCGCAAACCTTGTCGCCGCAATCGGTCTCGATCCGCCAGCATTTTTCGATCTCATCGAAGGTCGCCGCGGTGACGCGCGTGTCGAACACGATATCCCGGCGAAGATCGAAGCGGTCGGCGACATGGTTGGCGTAGGAGAGGATTTCGGGTTGCGGCGCGTATTTCTCCGACCAGTTCCACTCCTGGTCCAGTTCCTCCGAGAAGGAAAACGAGTATTGCATGCTCTCGACGTCGCAGCGCGCGCCGGGATAGCGGTTCCAGTACCAGGTACCGCCGACGCCGCTGCCGGCCTCGAACACCCGGACCGAAAAGCCCAGCCCGCGCAGGCGATGCAGCATGTACATTCCGGCAAAGCCTGCGCCGACGACGACGGCGTCGAAAACCGCTTCCGCTTCGAGAGGCCGCTCCGGTCGGGCCCGAATTTGGGTGTCGGTAGTCATGGTGCGTGTCGTCTCCCAGCCGGTCGCTCAATGGGACCTCGTAAAAGCCACCCCAGCATTCTCCGGGGCCTTTTTCAATTCATCGTTTTCGGAGGCCTCCCATGCGGCGGCGGGATGCGGCCGGAGCGTTGCCGGGGCGGCGAACGGAACCTATGATCACGCAAAATGCCTGCGCCTGGGGGGACACCATGACTACACCGCTCGATCCAGTCATTGCCGAGATCATTCCGAAACTGCCGCTGCGCGATCCCGAGACGATGACGCCGCAAAGCGCCCGCGATGCGCCGCGCGCGTCTACCGCGTGTCGGATGCGAAATCGCCGACCGTGGTGTTTTTTCACGGCGGCGGCTGGGTCGCCGGCGATCTCGAAACCCATGACCGACAGGCCCGGCTGCTCGCGATCGAGACCGGCGCCGTGGTGGTCTCGGTCGATTACCGGCGGCCGCCGGAAACGCGCTTTCCCGGCGCGTTCGAGGACGCCTTCGCCGCCGTGCGCGACGTGTTCGCGCGCATTGCCGAGTTCGGCGCTGACGGCGCGCGGGTCGGTGTGGCCGGCGACAGCGCCGGCGGCAATCTTGCGGCGACGGTCGCGATTGCCTGCCGCGATGCGGGGATCGATCTTGCCGCGCAGTTGCTGGTCTATCCCGTCACCGATGTCGCCGGCGGCTTCGCGGACGCAACGGAGAACGCGCGCTTTCCCTCACGCGCGGAAAATGCGGAGGGCTATTTCCTGTCGCGCGCGGTGATGGAGTGGTTCTCCGGCCATTATCTTGAAGACGCGAAGCACGGTGTGGACTGGCGGGTCTCGCCGCTGCGCGCGAAAAGCCTTGCGGGGCTGGCGCCGGCGACCGTCTGCACCGCGTGGTTCGACCCCCTGCGCGACGAGGGCAAGGCCTATGCCGACGCGCTGGCCGCCGCTGACGTCACGACCAGGTACCATCACGGTGCCGGCCTGATCCATGGCTATTTCGGTCTAGGCGATGCGTCGGAAATCGCGCGGCGCGAGGCCCAACGCGCCCGTGCCGATTTCAGGACCATGCTGGAGCGGGGTACGTAGAGGGGGCCGCCGTCGCACGTCGAGGCCGCGATGGCGTCGACGGTGTAAAGCGTGTGCGCGGGGTCAGCGCCACATGCCGCGCATGCGGGCGCCGACGTCGATGCGCGGGCCGTTGCTGGCGGAGCGGGCCGCGGTTTCCATTGCCGGCAGCGGCCAGACCGTCTTTTCGAAGAGATGGAGCAGCCGGTCCGGAATGAAGCGGGTCCGCGCGGCATAGACATGGCGATCGCCTTGCGCGCTTTGGCCGTGCGTGAAGAAGCGCTGCGGCACCATCAGATGCAGATCGTCCTTTGCCCTCGTCATCGCGACATAGAGCAGGCGGCGCTCCTCTTCGATCTCCGCGCTGGTCCCTGTGCCGAGGTCGGACGGCATGCAGCCGTCGACGACGTTGAGCACGAATACCGACTTCCATTCCTGACCTTTGGCGGAATGGATGGTCGAGAGGATCAGATAATCCTCGTCGAGCAGCGGCACGCCGGCCTGGTCGCTGGTCGCATCGGGCGGATCGAGCGTCAGCTCGGTGAGAAAGCGCTCGCGCGACGGATAGCCGCTGGCGATCTGTTCAAGCTGGATCAGGTCGGCGCGGCGGGCCTCGGAATCTTCGTGGATCCGGTCGAGATGCGGCTCGTACCACAGCCGGGCGCGTTCGATGTCGGCCGGCCACTCCGAACGGCTGATGTCCGCGATGGCACCGATGAAGCTGGTCCAGTCGTCGCCGGCGCGGGGAGGCGCGGGCGCCAGCCTGAGCGCCGCAATCGGATCGGCGCCGCCAGCCATGGTATCGAGGACCTTCTGCGCCGAGGCGGGGCCAACCCCCGGGATCAGGTGCATCAACCGGAAGCCGGCGACGCGGTCACGCGGGTTCTCGACGAATCGCAACAGCGCCAGCATGTCCTTGATGTGGGCGGCGTCGAGGAACTTGAGCCCGCCGAACTTGACGAACGGAATGTTGCGCCGGGTGAGTTCGATCTCCAGCGGCCCGCTGTGGCTGGAGGTCCGAAACAGCACGGCCTGCTGCTTCAGCAGCGTGCCGGATTCGCGGTTCTCCAGCACACGTTCGACGATGCAGCGAGCCTGGTCGGCTTCGTCGCGGGTGGTGACGAGCTGAGGCTTGATGCCCGATGTCCGGTCGGTCCACAGGTTCTTGGTGAATCGCTCGCGTGCGAGGTCGATGACGCCATTGGCGGCGGCCAGGATGGTCTGCGTCGAGCGGTAGTTGCGGTCCAGCGTGATGATGTCGGCCGGGGGACTGAACTGGCCGGGAAAGTCGAGAATGTTGCGCACGGTCGCGGCGCGAAACGAATAGATCGACTGGGCGTCGTCACCGACCACCGTCAGCCCGTGACCGCCCGGTTTCAGCGCCAGCAGGATCGAGGATTGCAGCCGGTTCGTATCCTGGTACTCGTCGACCAGCACGTGGTCGAACCGGCCGCCGATTTCCCCGGCAAGACTGGAATCGTTCATCGTTTGCGCCCAGTAGAGCAGCAGGTCGTCATAATCGAGCACGTTCTGCTTCTGCTTGGCCTCGACGTAGGCCGCGAACAGTTGTTTCAGTTCGGCCGCCCATCCGGAGCACCAGGGGAATGAGCCGCCCAGAACCTGCTCGATCGGCGCCTCGGCATTGACGCATCGCGAGTAGATCGAAAAACAGGTGCCCTTGGTCGGAAACCGGCTCGCGGTTTTGGAGAAGCCGAGGTCGTGCCGGATCAGGTTGATCAGGTCGGCGGAATCGTCGCGATCATGGATGGTGAATGCGGGATCGAGGCCGATCTGATCCGAATAATCGCGCAGCAGGCGCGCGCCGATGCCGTGGAAGGTGCCGGCCCATTGCAGCGCATCGGTCATGACCCCGGCATTGTCGCCCAGCACCTTTCGGGCGATTCGCTCGACGCGTTTGGTCATTTCGGCGGCGGCGCGCCGCGAAAATGTCATCAGCAGAATGCGCCGTGGATCGGCACCGCTGACGATCAGATGGGCGACCCGGTGCGCCAGCGTGTTGGTCTTGCCGGATCCGGCGCCGGCAATCACCAATAGCGGCGAACCTGGCCTGCCGTCGTACCCGGGCGCAACGCCGTGCTCGACGGCCCGGCGCTGCTCCGGATTGAGGCTTTCGAGGTAGCTCGCCGCTGCTGGCACGTCCGAATCCTCCTCCTCCTGATGATTCGACCGTCACTGATTCCTGCTTTGTTCGCAATGGCGCGGCATGGCTTTCGGTCCGGGCAACCCCAAGCGCGCCGGAGATCGTCGAGAAGATTCAATCCCATGGCCGCTTCTTCGCCATCGGCCTCGCCAAACCGTGCATCCGCGTCTAGAGACTCTAACCGATTTGATGCCGACGCCCTATTTTTGCCGCTGCCGATCTAGAAAACCACCCGCGAGTCTGGCTGACCGACCAAGTTCCGGGATCATGATCCCGACTGCGTTGGGGTGAACGTGCCGACGGCTGGCGGCGCGTCTCGTCTCTGCCCATGGCGCTCGAGCGCTTAAGGAAAGCACGCTTCATGACCGACACCTCCATGACGCCTGAGACGCCCAATGTCGCGGAGACGGTGCATTTTCTCCGGCGTTTTGCCGACATGATGTCGGTCGGGCACAACGCGAACTTTCTGCACCACGCGGCCGTTTGGCTCGAATCCCTGTCGGATCGCCTGACCGCGGCGCAGGATGAAGAACAGCTCTGGCGATACAAGTACGAAACCATCGCCCAGCACACCGACGCGCTGGAAGCCGAATGCGAAGCGCTCAAGCATGACCTCGATGGGCACCTCAATGGCATGGCCTCCGTGCTCAGCGAACGCGAAGCGCTGAAGGCGACGCTGCAGGCGCGGGAAACCGAAGTATCCGAACTTCAGGGTGATCTGGAGCGCGAACGCGATAAACTCGCCGGAGCATCGCAGTCGCACCAACAGGCTCTGGCTGAGCTTCGCTCGGCGTTCGAGCGCGAGCGCGAGACGCTCCAGGCTGCGCTCGAGCAGCGCGGCGAGGAGATCGACCAGCTTCGCCGGCAACTGGCGGAACAGTCGAAGGCGCATGAACTGGAATTATCCCAGCTACGTCTTGGCTTTGCCGGCGAACGTCATGATCTCGCGGCCCGGCTCAAAGTGAGCGGCGATGAACTCGCGACGCTTCGCGTCGTCTCCGAGCGGGAGCGCGACGCGCTGATAGCGAAGGTCGCGGGCCTCGAAGCCAAGCGCGCGGAACTTCGCACCGCGTTCGATCGGATAGGCCATCTCAAGGATAAGACCAATGAGCCCCAGGATGGCGCCGACCATCCGATTCCCGGACTCGAAGCGCCGCCGCGCCCGGCGCAACCGGTCGACCGCGTCCTCGCAGTCGGGGAAACCGATGTGGTGGTGCCGAGGGCGACGCTGCGCCAGGTGCGTTCCCAGTTCGAATATTTTGCCCATGAATTCACCGGCGCCGGAGACGTCGCCTCGCAAGTCATGTGCGAACTCGGCGCGTTCACCATGGATCTCGCTCTCGGCGCCGGCCGCAAAGCGGATACGCTCCCCGTAAGCGATGTCGCGCTGAGCATCCTGGCGTCGCCCGGCTCGGCGGCTCCGGTGAGCGTCGACACGAGGTGAGGGGGAGGCCGCGCTCAGGCCTCGGCGCTGGCCGCCTTCACCAGCGCGATCAGCTCGTCGCCGTAATGCTCGAGCTTCTTGTCGCCGATGCCGGGGATGTTGCGAAGCCCGGAGAGCGTGGTCGGACGCGAGGTCGCGATGCCGTCGATGGTGGCGTCGTGCAGCACGACATAGGCCGGCACGCCGCGCGTGCGCGCCACTTCGGAACGCCACGCCCTGAGCGCGCCGACCAGGTCCTGATTGGCGGCTCCGCTGGGGCCGGCGATTTGGGGCGCGATATCGCCACGCCTCGATTTGACGCGGGTGGCGCGGACGCGGGCGCCGGCGGTCTGCTCGCGCAGCATTACCTCGGTCTCCCCCTTCAGGACGCCGCGCGCGGTTTCCGTCAGTTTCAACGCACCGAAGGCCTCGGAGTCCGGCGCCAGATGGCCCATCGCCACCAGCTGGCGGATGACGCCGCGCCACTGCTTTTCGTTGAGATCGGCGCCGATCCCGAATACCGACAGTCTGTCGTGCCCGAACTGGGTGACGCGTTCGGTCAGGCGGCCGACCAGAATATCGATCAGGTGCATGGCGCCGAAACGCTGCCCGGTGCGATAGGCGCAGGACAACAGCTTTTGCGCGGCCACCTTGCCGTCGCGCACCAGCGGCGGCGACAGGCAGTTGTCGCAATTGCCGCATTTGGCAGCCGCCGGAGTTTCTCCGAAATAGCCGAGCAGGCGGGTGCGCCGGCAGTTCGCGGTTTCGGCCAGGCTGACCAGCGCCTCCAGCTTGCCGATCGACACCCGCTTGAACGCTTCGGCGCCGGTGGACTCGTCGATCATGCGGCGCTGCTGCACGATGTCGGACAGGCCATAGGCCATCCAGGCGCTGGACGGTTTGCCGTCGCGTCCGGCGCGCCCGGTCTCCTGATAATAGGCCTCGATGCTTTTCGGCAGATCGAGATGCGCGACGAAGCGCACGTCGGGCTTGTCGATGCCCATGCCGAACGCAACGGTGGCGACGATCACCACGCCGTCCTCGTTGATGAAGCGGTCCTGGTTGCCCGCGCGCGTGGCCGCAGGCAGCCCCGCGTGATAGGGCAGCGCCTCGACGCCGACCTTGGTCAGCGCGGCCGCGGTGTCCTCGACCTTGGCGCGCGACAGGCAGTAGACGATGCCGGCGTCGCCGGCATGGCGTTCGGCGATGAAGGTCTTGAGCTGGGTCTGCGCATTCTGCTTGTCGACGATTTCGTATCGGATGTTCGGACGGTCGAAGCTCGCGACAAAGCTCGGCGCGTTGTTCAGCCCGAGCCGGTCGACGATCTCGCGGCGGGTGAGGTCGTCGGCGGTGGCCGTCAGCGCGATGCGCGGCACGTCGGGAAAGCGCTCTGCGATCACCGACAGGCCGATATATTCCGGACGAAAGTCGTGCCCCCATTGCGACACGCAATGCGCCTCGTCGATCGCGAACAGCGCGATGTCGGCGCGACCGAGCAGGCCAAGGCAGCGCGGCGTCAATAGCCGCTCCGGCGCGACATAGAGCAGATCGAGATCGCCGGCGAGGAGTCGCGCCTCGACCGCGTTGGCTTCCGCATAGGACAGCGTCGAATTCAGCACCGTCGCCTTGACGCCGGCCTCGAGCAGGCCGGCGACCTGGTCGCGCATCAGCGCGATCAGCGGCGAGACCACGATGCCGCAGCCTTTTCGCAACAGTGAAGGCAACTGATAGCACAGCGACTTGCCGCCGCCGGTCGGCATCAGCACCAGGCAATTGCCGCCGCCGGTGACGTGCCGAACGATTTCCTCCTGCGCGCCGCGAAAGCCGGGCAGGCCGAACACGTGATTCAGCACCGAGAGCGCGTCGGGGGCGATGTCGGACTCACGATTACGGGCTGTGGCGGGAACGGGCATGCGGATTGGGTCGTCCGGTTAGGGGTTTGCTAGGGGCTGGTCTTCGGGGCCAGCGCGTCGGATTGACGAATCGCAATGCGAGCCCGGCGGTCGTGGCCAGCCTATTTGATTCGGGTCGTTACCCATATTCACGATCCAATCGGCTGCGAGCAAATATTGGTCGGAAGGTGTCGAATTACGGATCTACAGTGCTATTTCGTCGCTGCGATCGCGCGGGTGTAGGTTGCCAGATCGAAGTAGTCGCGCCAGATCCTGATTTTGCCGTCGGCCAGTTCGAACACGCCACAACAAGGCAGATCGACACTTTTGGCCCCGAGGCGGGTTCTGTCGAGACGCTCGGCCATGACGATGTCGCCTTGAGAAACGATATTCAGGACATCCCAATTCGTCTCCGTCCAATCCTTGATGAACCCGCCGATGAACTTGCGCAGGTTGTCGTGACCGCTGACCGGCTTGTTCATCATGTTGTGATAGATGCCGTCAGGGGTGAAGAATGCGACGATCTCATCGGCGTCCAGTCGCGACCACGCTACGATGAAATTCCGTACGATCTCCTCGTTGGTTCTCATGGTCGTTTCCCGTGAAGGTCGCGAATAAAGGGTCGCTGGGCAAACTGCGGCAATCCAGTTATTTGGGCTTTTTGCGTTGCTGAATGGCCTTGAGGTAGTTGACCGCAGCCTCGGCATCTTCCCGGCTGAAACGGAAAGTCGGCATGCCCGGATGAATGGTGGTCAACCCGTCCTGCAATCGTTGTTCGAAGTCGGTGTCGTAAAGCTTGTCGCCAAAAATCCGAAACGGCGGGGCCTCGTTGAGCGGGCTTCGGCCCGTTTTGCCCACTGCGTACAGCGTGCGCAGTGTGTGTCGAGCAGGGCCTTGCCGTGTCGCTGCTCGCGGTCGAGGGCATAACCGGCCTCGCTCCAGCCGCCGATCATCAAGAGTGCGAGACAAATTTTGTTCATGGTCGGTCCCTATGTTGCCGGCAAGTTAGCACCGGGTGCCGCGCAACCGTAGTCCTGAATGCACTGATGGTGATCCTGTGCCGAAACGCGCGGCCGCTATCGGCGCGAATGGTCGACAAGCCCCTCAAAATGCTCGATATTGCGGATACATGAATACGGTTGTGGGCGCTTCGCCGGCATGCTGATTGGCGCTGGCAACGAGGCGAAGGAAAAACATGGCCAAGGCGGTTCTGGGCATTATCGGCGGCTCCGGCATCTATGACCTGCCGGGGCTGGAGAACGTGCGCGAGGAGGCGATCCAAAGCCCGTGGGGCGAGCCGTCGGCGCCGGTGCGCCGCGGCAGCATCGCCGGCCTTCCGATCGTGTTTTTGCCGCGCCACGACAAGGGCCACCGGCTGTCGCCATCCGACATCAACTACCGCGCCAATATCGACGTGCTGAAGCGCGCCGGGGTTACCGACCTGATCTCGCTGTCGGCCTGCGGCTCCTTCAAGGAGGATCTGCCGCCCGGCACCTTCGTGCTGGTCGACCAGTTCGTCGACCGCACCCACAAGCGCGAGAGTTCGTTTTTCGGCAGAGGCTGCGTCGCCCATGTGTCGATGGCGCATCCGGTATCGCCGCGGCTGCGGATCCACCTTGCCGCCGCCGCCGAGGCCGAGGGCATCGCGGTCGCGCGCGGCGGCACCTATGTCTGCATGGAGGGTCCGCAATTCTCCAGCTATGCCGAGAGCATGACCTACAAGAACCTGGGCTATTCCGTGATAGGCATGACCAATATGCCGGAGGCCAAGCTCGCCCGCGAGGCGGAGATCTGTTATGCGACGGTCGCCATGGTGACCGATTTCGATTGCTGGCATCCCGACCATGATGCGGTGTCGGTCCAGGACATCATCCGGGTGCTGACGACGAATGCCGACAAGGCGAAGGCTCTGGTCGCGCGACTCGCCAGCGAGTTTCCGAGGGAGCACGAGCCGTGCCCGATCGGTTCGGACCGCGCGCTCGACACGGCCTTGATCACCGCGCCGGAGGCGCGCGATCCGGAGCTTCTGAAAAAGCTCGATGCGGTGGCGGGACGGATTTTGCGCGTATGAGGTTCACACTTTCGATGGCCGCGTCATGAAGGTCGGAGACAAGCACCTCCGCAGCATCTGGCTCGAGAACGACGGCTGGTCGGTCGGCGCGATCGACCAGCGGCGGCTGCCGCATGATTTTGTCATTGTCCGGCTGACGAGCTGCGATTCCGCTGCCGACGCCATCCGCTCGATGCTGGTGCGTGGCGCGCCATTGATCGGCGCGACCGCGGCCTACGGGATGGCGCTGGCGATGCGGGCAGACTCTTCCGACGCCGCGCTCGATCAGGCCCGCAAGACACTGATGGCGACGCGGCCGACCGCGATCAACCTCAAATGGGCGCTCGACGCGATGCGGTCGATGTTGCGGCCGTTGCCGCCATCCGAACGAATGGCGGCGGCCTATTCCCGCGCCGGCGAAATTGCCGAGGAAGACATCGCCATCAACAAGGGCATCGGCCGGCATGGCCTCGGCCTGATCGAGGCGATCGCGGCGAGGAAGCCGCCGGGCGAGCGCGTCAACGTGCTGACGCATTGCAACGCCGGCTGGCTGGCGACGGTCGATTGGGGCACCGCCACCGCGCCGATCTATCTGGCGCATGACCGCAGCGTCGCCGTCCATGTCTGGGTCGACGAGACCCGCCCGCGCACTCAGGGCGCTTCGCTCACGGCCTGGGAACTCGGCCATCATGGCGTGCCGCACACCGTCATCCCCGACAATACCGGCGGTCACCTGATGCAGCACGGTATGGTCGATCTCGTGATCGTCGGCACCGACCGGGTCACCGCGAATGGAGACGTCTGCAACAAGATCGGCACCTACCTCAAGGCGCTCGCCGCGCACGACAATGGCGTGCCGTTTTATGTGGCGCTGCCGTCCCCGACCATCGATTTCAACGTCGCTGACGGGGTCAGGGAAATTCCGATCGAGCAGCGCGGCGCCGAAGAAGTGACACACATGAGCGGGCGGACCGCCGATGGCAGGATCGAAACGGTACGGGTCGTGCCCGACGGCTCGCCGGTTGCGAATTACGCCTTCGATATTACGCCGGCGCGGCTGGTGACGGGATTGATCACCGAGCGCGGCCTGCTCAAGCCCGATCGTGCCGCGCTGTCAGCCGCATTTCCCGAACGGATAGCAGCCGCCGCCGAATAGCCAAGGAAGCAAGCGCATGCAGAGTGCCTGGATCGATCGCGATGCCGATGCGGCGATTGCCCGCTATGCCAACCTCGGCCGCGATGTGGCGCTCAGGGTCTATACCACGCGCCTGCTGGGCCAGGATCCGCGACTGGTGCTGCACGGCGGCGGCAACACCTCGGTGAAGACGCAGCTTGCCGATCTCAACGGCGAGACCGTCGATGTGCTCTGCGTCAAGGGCTCCGGCTGGGATATGGGCTCGATCGAGCCCCAGGGCCTGCCGGCGGTGCGGCTCGCCCCCCTGAAAAAACTCCGCGTCCGCGAAAGACTCTCCGACGAGGAGATGGTGCAGTTGCAGCGCGCCAATCTGATCGACCCGATGGCGCCGAACCCGTCGGTCGAGGCTTTGCTGCATGCGTTCATTCCGCACAAATTCGTCGACCACACCCATTCAACGGCGGTGCTCGCGCTCACCGATCAGCCCGATGGCGAAGCATTGTGCCGTGAAGTTTACGGCAAGCGGGTCGGCTATGTCCCCTACATCATGCCGGGTTTTGGCCTCGCCAAGGCCGCCGCACAGGTGTTCGATGCGGATCCGTCGGTCGAGGGACTGATCCTGGTCAAGCATGGCATCTTCAGTTTCGGTACCGACGCACGGCAGGCCTACGAGCGGATGATCGCGCTGGTGAGTTTGGCGGAAGACCGGTTGGCGAAAGATCGCAAACGAGCATTCGGAAGCGCCGGGCTGCCGGCGCGGCCAGCGCGTCTTGCCGACGTCGCGCCGATTATCCGTGGCGCCTGCAGTCTGCCGGACAGCCAGAACGACGGCGCCTGGAAGCGCTTTGTGCTGGATTTCCGCGGTGGCGACGCGGTGATGAATTTCGTCAACGGTACCGAGGTCGCCCGATACGGCCAGGCCGGCGTGGTGACCCCGGATCACAACATCCGCATCAAGAACAAGCCGCTGCTGGTTGCCGCGCCCGAAGATGGCGACCTCGCCGGCTTCAAGAATGCCGTCCGCGATGCCGTTGCGGCCTACGGCGAAACCTACAAGGACTATTTTATCCGCAATAACGCCCGCGTCGGCGGGATCAAGACCATGCTCGATCCTTCGCCCCGCGTGGTGCTGGTGCCCGGCGTCGGCCTGTTCGGGCTCGGCCGCAGCAAGAAGGACGCCAGGGTCGCCGCCGACCTCGCCGAGGCCGCGATTGCGACCATCACCGATGCGGAAGCCGTCGGCCGCTTCGAACCGCTGCCGGAGGCCGATCTGTTCGACGTCGAATACTGGTCGCTGGAGCAGGCGAAACTGGGTGGCGCCAAGGAGCTGCCGCTGGCGGGGCAGGTTGTCGTCATCACCGGTGCCGCGGGTTCAATCGGATTCGCAACGGCAAAGGCGTTCGCGACGGCCGGCGCCGAAGTAGCTCTGTTGGATGTCGATGAGGCCGCGGCCAAGGCGAAAGCAAAGGCGATCGGCGGAGCAGCACTTGGGCTCAAATGCGACGTCACCGACGCAGCATCGGTGCGGGACGCGTTCGCACAGGTCGCCTCCGTCTTCGGCGGCGTCGACATATCCATATCGAACGCCGGCGCCGCCTGGCAGGGGCGAATCGGCGAAGTCGACGAGGCGGTGCTGCGCGAAAGTTTCGAACTGAATTTCTACGGCCATCAGCGCGTGGCGCAGGCGGCCGTGAGAATCATGCGGGCGCAGGATACCGGCGGCTGCCTGCTGTTCAATGTTTCCAAGCAGGCGGTCAATCCCGGTCCCGATTTTGGCCCCTATGGCCTGCCCAAGGCGGCGACGCTGTTTCTGGTGCGGCAATACGCGCTCGATTACGGCAGCGAAGGCATTCGCGCCAATGCGGTTAATGCCGACCGCATCCGCTCCGGTCTTCTCACCGAAGAGATGATCGCGTCGCGCTCGAAACTGCGAGGCGTGAGCGAGCAGGCCTACATGCGCGGCAACCTGCTCGGCCGCGAAGTGGCAGCCGAGGATGTGGCGCAGGCTTTTCTGGCGCAGGCACTGGCGCTGAAAACCACCGCCGACGTCACCACTGTCGACGGCGGCAACATCGCCGCTGCCCTGCGGTGATGAACCGCATGGGTCCAACGCCGGCCGCGCCGCCTGCACCGGTTCCCGCCGTCGCGACGGCACACAGCGACATCATCGCCGGGCTGGTTTCGTCGACCGTCGCCATTCCCCTGGCGATGGCGTTCGGCATGTTCGCCTTCGTCACCCTGGGGGACGAATATTTCGCCTATGGCGCGATGGCGGGCCTGATTTCGGCTGTGATCGCAGGCCTGGTCAGCGTGCTGCTCGGCGACCGTTCGACGCGCGTTTACGCGCCGCGCATCACCACGACATTCTTTCTCGGACTGCTGCTGTTTTCGCTGTTGCAACGCGATCCCACGACCAACGCAGCACCCGGCGTCCCCGCCACGTTGCTGGTGTTCTTCGCCATCATCCTGCTCGGCGGCCTGTTGCAGGCGCTGTTCGGAATGCTGCGGCTGGGCTCATTGATAAAATTCGCGCCGCATCCTGTCATGGCGGGTTTCCAGAACATGGCCGCGGTGCTGCTGTTCCTGGTGCAACTGGGCAACGTGCTGGGCTATGAGCACAACATTGCCCTTACCCGCGTGTCCGCGGCGATCGGCGAGGCGCGACCGCTGAGCCTGGCGGTCGCCGCGTTGACCTTCGCGGCGATGTGGAACGCGCGCCGGCTCTCGACCAAAGTGCCGCCGGTGCTGGTCGGCCTCGGCTGCGGCACGATGTCTACCATGCCATCGTGCTTTCCGGCTTCGGCGACCGGCTGGGCCCGGTGATCGGTCCGCTGACGGCGAGTGCCGCGATGCGCACCGTGCTGGTGGATTTCTCCGGGCTGCCGATGGCGGCACCTCTGGAGCAGTCGGCGTCGGTGATTCTGTCGGGCGCGCTGGCGCTGGCGGTCATCGCATCGATCGACGCGCTGTTGTGCGCCAAGCTGACCAGCCAGCCCGGCGAACTTCGCGCCGGCGATGATCGGCTGCTGATCCGTCTCGGCATTGCCAACGCGATTTCGGCCGGTTTCGGCGGCATCACCAGTGGCATCAATATCGGCCCCAGCCTGGCCAACCGCGCTTTCGGCGGCCGCAGCTGGCTCTCGGTGATCGTCAATGCCGTGGCAGTGCTGGCGGCCGCGACGCTGCTGTTTCCGGCGCTGGCCTATCTGCCGCGCGCGGTACTGTCGGCGGTCATCATGGTGGTCGCGATCCAGCACATCGATCCCTGGACCAGGCAACTGGCCGTGCGCCTGGTCAAGCCCGGCACGCCGCAGCGCGGCGCCATCGCGCTCGATCTCGGCGTCTCGCTGTTCGTTTCGCTGCTGTCGATCGCGATCAACGTCGTGCTTGCGGTGTTCATCGGCATCGTGCTGGCCGTGTTGCTGTTCGTGGTGCGCATGAGCCGCTCCAATATTCGGAGATTCTATCGTTGCGACATCGTGCGGTCGCGACGTTATCGCGACCCAGCAGAGCTGGAGGTGCTCCATGTCCAGGGCGCCTCGGTGCTGGTCATCGAGCTGCAGGGCGCGCTGTTCTTCGGCACGGCCGAGCGGCTCGCCCAGATCGTCGACAGAGAGACCGCGCAGGGGACGAAAGCCTTGTTGCTCGAGCTGCGGCGCGTCACCGAGATCGATTCAACCGGCGCCCGCATCCTCGGCGATATCGATACCGCACTTGGCGCACGAGGCGTCAAGCTTGCGCTTGTTCTATCCAGCCGCACCGAGACCGCCGCGCGTCTCGCCGATATCTTTCACGGCGACCGGCTTTTCCCCGACATCGATCGCGCCATCGAATGGGCGGAGGACGACCTGCTCCGGAACGCCGGAACCGGGCAGTCGCTCGAATTATCGCTTCACCGCCTCCCGCTGCTCAGCGATTTCACCGCCGACCAGATCGAGCGGCTGCGCGGCTGGCTGGAGCCGGTGGCTTGGCCGGTCGGGCATGTCATTTTCCGGCACGGCGATCCCGGCTCGTCGCTCTATCTGGTCACCAAAGGTCGGGCCAGCGTCCATCTCCGGCACGATGACGGTGACATCAGGCTCGTCACCTTCGCGGCCGGCGCGGTTCTCGACGAACTGGCCCTGCTCGACCGCGGGCCACGTTCGGCCACCATCACGGTCGACGAAGACCTCACCGGCTTCGGCCTCAGCGAGACGTCGTTCTCGGAGCTGTGCCGGGAGCAGCCGGACATTGCGATCAAGCTGTTGTCGGCCTTGGGGCGTGAATTGAGCGTGCGGATTCGGCACGCCAATATGACCATCCTGCAGCTGGAGAGCTGAAAGTCGCGAGTAGAGCCTTTTCCGTTTCGATTGCATCGAAACGGGTCTCCCGATTTTTGACTTGACGCGTTTTCTTGACGCGAACCGGTTTCCACTTCGCTTGAAAACGCTCTAGCGCAGCGACAACCCGGTCGCGGCCTCCAGCTCGGCAATCGCCTGCTGCGCATTGACGACCTTGATCGTGGTCATGCCCATGTCGCGCGCCGGCTTCAGGTTGACGCCGAGATCGTCGAGATAGACGCACCGCGTTGCATCGACGCCGAGTGTTTCCACCATGATCTGATAGATCCGGGGATCGGGCTTGCGCAGGCCGATCTTCGCGGACTCGATGATGTGATCGAACAGCGCCATCACCTCGGCGACGTAAAGCGAGCGGCCGCTGTGGCTGCCGATCGCATTGGCGGGCAAGTTGTTGGTGATGCAGCCGGTCTTGAACCGGGCCTTCACCCGCGTCAGCGCCTCGACCATTTCGGGTCGCAGATCGCCCGACAGCAGCGGCAGCACCTCTTTGCCGCGAATTTCCGCGCCCAGCGCCAGCGATTCCGCCGCGAACAGCTGGTCGAACGCCTCGATGTCCACCTCGGCGCGCTCGAATTTCGCCCAGGCATTTTCGAGGTGATTGGCGGCGTTGGTGCGACGGATGATGTCGGCGGGCAGTCCGCGCTCGGTCTCGAACCGCGCAAATGCCTCGAACGGCGAGGTGGTGAGCACGCCGCCAAAATCCCAGATCACTGCCTCGATCATCCTGCCCTGCCAATGCGAGTCCGGTTTGGAGAACGGCTGGCTAACACGGCGAGCCGGCCGGTGCCAGCCTCGATCGTGGCTTTGCGATGACCAGGGTACGGGCTATTTCTGCTCAATGAAAATCTTGCTCCCAATCCTCGCGGGTCTGGCGCTGCTGCTCGCCGCGCCCGCTCATGCCATCGTCGGCGGCGGCGCGCCCTCGGCTGACGGCGTCGGCCGCTCCGTCGTCACCATCGTCGGCTCGCGCGGCAATTTCTGTACGGGCGCGCTGATAGCGCCGAAACTGGTGCTGACGGCGGCGCATTGCGTGCAGCCCGGTGCGACCTACAAGATCGTTGAGTATGGCGCCGACCGGCAGCCGCAGCTGCAGGACGTGAGGAACGTCGCGATCCACCCCGGCTTCAGCATGCAGGCGATGACGGCGCACCGCGCCACCGCCGATGTCGCGTTGTTGCATCTCGATGCCCCGCTCAAGGGCAAGACGGCGTCGTTTGTCGGCGTGCCGCAGATCCCGATCCTGGCCGGCAGCCGCTTCACCATCGCCGGCATCGGCGTCACCATCCGCGGCGACGGCAAGAGCGGCGGGACCATTCGTGTCGCAGGACTTGTCGCGACCGGCAAGCCCGGCACGCTGCAAATCCGCCTCGTCGATCCCGTGGGGCAGGGCACCCGCGACGGACTGGGCGCCTGCACCGGAGATTCCGGCGGTCCTGTGTTCGAGGACAAGCAGGGCGGCCCCGCCATCGTCGGCGTCGTCAGCTGGTCGACCGGGCCGAACGGCGCTGCGGGCTGCGGCGGCCTGACCGGCGTCACGCCGCTGACGCTCTACCGCGACTGGATTCTGCAGACCGCGCGGCAATGGGGCCCTGCGCTGTGAAATCGGCGATTGATCTGGCGCATTGTTAGCCCAATGATTGAGCTTTACAGTCGTCCCCGGAAACGCCCTGCCAATCAAAAAAGAACGAGAGCCATGAACGTAACCGCACCCTCCCGCAGCATTTCCGCCGCGCGAAAAATCGAGCATTTCGACGTCCTGATCGTCGGTGCCGGCATCTCCGGCGTCGGCAGCGCCTATCACCTGGCCAAACAACTCCCGGACACGACGTTCGTCGTGCTGGAAGAGCAGGAGACTTTTGGCGGGACCTGGTGGACCCATAAATATCCGGGCATCCGTTCCGACAGCGATTTGCACACCTTCGGCTACAGCTTCAAGCCGTGGGTCGGTCCGCCGATCGCAACGGCTGATGAAATCCGCGCCTATATGGGCGAGGTGATCGACGAGAACGATCTCGCAAGACACATCCGCTACCGCCATCGCATCAATTCGGCGAAATGGTCGAGCGAGACCAATCTGTGGACCGTCGAAGCCGTCGACAGGGACAGCGGGGAGGTCAGGACCTTCACCACGAATTTCCTCTGGATGTGCCAGGGCTATTACCGCCATTCGGAAGGCTACACGCCCGAATGGAAGGGAATGGAGGACTACCAGGGCCGCATCGTTCATCCGCAGCGCTGGCCGGAGGACCTCGAGACCGAGGGCAAGAGGATCGTCGTGATCGGCTCCGGCGCGACCGCGGCGACGCTGATCCCTAACATTGCGAACCAATGCGAGCATGTCACCATGCTGCAGCGTTCGCCGACCTATTTCCGCACCGGCCGTAACGCCATCGAGCTGGCCGAAGAGTTGCGGCGGTTGCAGGTCAAGGAGGAATGGATCCACGAGATCGTGCGGCGCAAGATCCTGTTCGAGCAGGATCTGTTTACCCGCCGCTCGTTCACGGAACCGGAGAAGGTCAGGCAGGAACTGCTCGGCGGCATTCGCGCTGCGCTCGGCCCCGGTTCGGACGAAGTCGTCGAGAAGCATTTCACCCCGAGCTACCGGCCATGGCGGCAGCGTATCGCCTTCGTGCCCGACGCCGACCTGTTCGAGGCGGTCAAGAGCGGCAAGGCCTCGGTCGTCACCGACGAGATCGACCGCTTCACCAGGGACGGCATTCTCCTGAAATCCGGCGAGACGCTGAAGGCCGACATCATCGTCACCGCGACCGGGTTCAACCTCAATGTGCTCGGCGACATCGCGTTCGAGATCGACGGCAAGCCGCTCGATTTCGCCGACACCGTCACCTATCGCGGCATGATGTTCACCGGCATCCCGAACATGGCCTGGGTGTTCGGATATTTCCGCGCCAGCTGGACGCTACGCACCGATCTGGTGGCGGACTTCGTCTGCCGCATGCTCGGCCACATGAAGAAGAAGGGCGTGCGGAAGGTGGTGCCCGCGCTGCGGCCGCAGGAAGGC
>JAYSPJ010000564.1:0-8882 GCA_043722155.1 Bradyrhizobium sp. | reverse complement strand
GGATGCGGCCTCCGAAGGTGAGCGGCATGAAACATACCTTGGCCACCTCGCGCAACACATCGACCGCGCTGGTGCCCTGGTAACGCTGCTGGATATCATCGCGGCGCAGGTCATGATAATCATCGGCGCTGATGTCAAGGAGGACCAGCTCATCGACATTCCAGTCGGACAATCGCTCAACCGTGCTCATCGGGTTGCCGATCACCTGATGCACCTTGAAAAGCTGGCTACGAACGATGACGCCGTGCTTGAGAAGGAGAACCGGGATCAGTCGCGGTCGAATCATGCCGCACGCTCCTTGCGATCTTTCACATATTGGAGGAAGCGGGACAGCACCGCCAGGCCGTCATCCTGGCTCTTTTCCGCATGGAACTGCACGCCGAACAGATTACCGGCTTCAACCGCAACCGCGATGTTGCGCCCGCTGAAATCCGTGGTTGCCGCGATCGCAGCGGAATCATCCGGAATCAGGTGAAAGCTGTGCACATGATAGAAGCAGCCGCCAGCGGCCTGCGGAAACAGCACGCCCTTACGGGCCGGTGAAACGTCACACCATCCGATGTTCGGTACCCGGTAGCCCGGGCGATCGGCCACCAGCTGCGCGACGCGTCCAGGAAGCAAGCCAAGCCCCTCGTGATCGCCGAATTCGCTGCTGCGCGACGCCAGCAACTGCATCCCCAGGCATATGCCGAAGATCGGTGTACCGTTTGCCGCCGCCTGACGAATCGGCTCGACCAGTCCTTGCTCGTGCAAACTGGCCATACCGTCGGCAAAGGCGCCTACTCCAGGCAGGATCACCGCCGCGGCCGAGGTGATGTTTTCAGGCGTGGCCAGTCCGTAATCCTCGCTGCCCACCAGACGCAAGGCATGCAGGACCGACGCCAGGTTGCTGATCTTCAGGTCGACCACGGCAATCATGCGTTTGCCCGTTGCATGCGTTTCGGCGCTTCCCGCCGCATTTCCTCGAAACTCAGGTCGATCAATCCCTTCTCCTCGAAGCGCTTGACGTAGTGGTAAACGCGCTCAAACGGCAGATCGTGACGATTGGCAATCTCGAGCAGGGTCAGGCCGCCGTCGAAATATCGCAGCAGGCTGTCGAGCAGCTTGCCCCATTTCTCGGAGTCGACTGGAAGGTTCTTTGCGATCGCCGGATCTTCGCGTTCCATGTAGAGGTCGTAGCGCGGATTGGAGAGGCACATCAGGCCGTCGAACTTGCGCCAGGCCCGCGCATTGCACTCCAGCGTGGAGACGGCCTTCTGAAACACCACCAGGAGTTCGTCCATCTGGGCCGGAATCATGACGTCCGGCGTGTCGAGACTGGTGTGGTACTCGCGGTAGGGATGCATCAGGTCTTCAGACCTGGTGATCTCGAGGAACGGCACTTCGTATCCGGGGGCCTCCCATACGGTTTCGTCATTGCCGGCGCCGCAGCGCCACGGCACCAGTTCGTGCGCTTTCGAATAGTGTCGCGCGGCATTGGCAAATGCCTGGTCAATCGGCAAGCCACCCAGGAAGGATGACGCGATCTTGACCGGGCCGCCTGTTCCAGGCATCTCCTCGAACACGCCGCAGACGATGCGCTGCATTTCCTCTTCCGGCATGTCACGCAGGTAAAAGACGCTGCCCACATGCTCCGGTCCGATCACGAGGCGGTATGTGTAGAACGTGTCCTGCGTATGGAGCCATTTGAACAAGGCAATCAGCAGGGCCGTGCCGGCGAAGCCGTCATTGGCCATGTGCGGGTGGCACGAATTGGAATGGAAAACTATGGTCTTTTGGCTGCGCCCGCGCTTCTCGTGCTGTGCCACCAGCATTTCGCCCGGGGCGTATTCGGTGACCAGTTCCACCTCGTACTGCCCCGGCCCGAAGGTGCGATAAATATCGTGCGGGACCGACAGCGCCCAATCGGCTGCCCAAGGGCGGTATTGCCACATGCAATGGAAGACGTAGGCGTCCGGCAGGGAGGGATTGGTAACCAAGCGGGGGCGGAGTTCCTCCCAGGACAGCGTGCCGGAAAATGACTTCGCGTAGCGCGCCACGCCGAGCGTATGCGCGCGGCCATCGAATACGACCCGTCCGTCGCGGCGGATTTCCGCCTTGTGGACGCGCCAGTTGTCAGGCACCAGCCAGCCGTTGAAGGTATCGCCCGACTTGTAGCGTCGTATATCAAGCGGAGTTTCCCGGTCGATACGCGCGAATAGGGATTCATTCGCGTCGGCGACGACTCCCGTGGCGAAAGCGCACAAGTCACGGGCGAGTTCGATCATGTCCAGTCCGCTACTGAGTTGGTTCATCGGAGGTCCTGGCAAAGGATTCGAGTCTATGTCTCAAGGTGCCCGGTCTGGCGGTGCCGCGGTTTGAATACATCAACTCGACAAGTCGCCCGACTTCGCGTCTGAGCGCAGCCGTTTCCTCCGCAATCGAGATCGACGGAAAACCGTGTTCGGCCCGAATGTCCAAAACCGTATCGCGGGCTTCCTCGACCAGGTAATTGATAATCGGGGCAGCCGTGAGCGCCGCCGCTCGACTGGAACAATCCTTCGTTTGACGGTGATAAGGGTCGAGCATGCGCCGCAACTTGTTGAATCCGCGCAACGCCAGGCCGTCGGTCTGATTCTCCGAGGCGGCAAAGCTCTCGCCGAGATCCAGCATGGCCTTTTCGTACTCCAGGACATACCAGCGATACGCGGCCCGGATATGATCAACACTCCATCCATTCGCGAGCGCCAGCAGCACCTGTTGAAAATAGCCTTCGCGCGAGTCGCTCACGTAGTTGAGGGCCGGAGGATAGACGAGCAGGTCCGGCGCGTAAGTGACCACCGGAATGCCGAGAAGGGTCATCTCCTTTCCTGCGCTTGACCATGCGTTGAGGCATACATCGGTGATCTCCGCAATGTCATACATCGAGACCTGATCAGTCGGCCAATTCACCTTCACGTTGCGCGGCAGCGCAACCAAAATTTCCTGGAACTTCAATGCGCTGTCGGAAAGCCCGATGTCGCGCTTGTTCGGAAACTCCCGCGGATGAACCCTGATCAACAGGAACAGATCCGGCCGTTGTTTGACAAAGTCAATCAGCGCCTTTATCCAGTCCATTTGGCTGGCAAAGATCGACTCGAAATCGTCCGGCCACAGTCCAACGATCTGCGAGGCATAGATTTCGTCGTAACTGCTCATCGCTGCCAGCAATACCTTCTGGCCTTCGCCTATTCCAAAGCGCGCCCGGAGATCTTCCGGCTTGCTCTGCGCGGGTGACGAGTACACAAAGGGATTGCGCCCGCGCAGCAGTTCACGGAAGTGGCGCGTGATGTAGCTGAGGGAGTCCGCCGAACACGGGACATCCTTGAGCTTGTCCCAATGACGGATGTTGTTCTTCTGAAAGTGCATTGTGTGCCCCTTCGCGAGAACGATTTTCTGCAAGCGGTCGGCAAGATTCCCAGCCGCCGCCAGGTAGTAATGCGGAATTCCGCGTAGTCGCGCCAATTCGCAACAGACGAAATTCACCGAGTATGCCGCTACATAAACGATCACGCGATCGGGCTTTTCGACATCCAACACCTTCCTCGTCCCGACAAACGCATTCAACGTGTTACGCAATTCCACTAGAAAACGCTCCCATTCCCCCGCACTGAACTCGAGATTGCTTTTCTTCCGGTTGATGAGGAAATGACTCAGGGCACACTTGCCCACTGCCACTCCATCGATCACCAGGTCGAGGTAATTCTCCCGCGTGACCGATGCGCAAACGTGATCGATCCAAGTCCGGTCTGCCGCATCCAGAAGATCCGCGAGATCGGGGCCGGAGAAGTCGAATTGTCGTCTAATGATCCGCTTGTTTGCATCGCATAGCTCACATACCTGCTTCTTGCGTTCGACCGACGCCTCGATGCCGACGCCGTATGCCCCCATCGATACACACAATTCACCGAAGACCCGTCCGCAACCCACATACACAATCTGATGGCCGGCCTGCTGCAAAGCGTCGACGACGAGAGCCTCGGGAAAAGCGTGCACCCAGATAGCGGAATGCGGGGCAAAAACAAGTACCTTCATGGTCGTTGCGCACGCGCGCGGATATTGTCGCGGGCCTGACGATACAAAAAACATTCGCGCACGGTCCGTTGGTCAAAGGCATCCGGGTTTTCGAGCATCGCGTAGCGCATGAGTTCGCCGCCTATTTCGAGCGTCACCATCCCGCTGTCACTTCGCCAGCTACCAGGCGAGTTGGCGGCATCGCGCACGGTCTGAACCAGGGCAGGCGTGATCTTCCCGGCCGCATCGGCAAGCGGCACATACTCGGTCAGCGTCATTTCAGGCGCACAGTAGAACTCGATCGCCTGCAAGACTTCGCGACTCAGGGTTTCCCGCCACTGTCCGAGGGAAGCTCCGTAGATACCGACATCTCCACTGTAGCTGCTGTTTCCAGTCCATCCCTGCGCGGAAACGTCGAGCATCTCGGGTACGAAATCGAGTGCCAGGTGCGCACAAAGCTTCCGTGCCTCGCCTTCCGGTCGAAGCACCAGATCTTCATAGGACACGATCCTGACGCGGCGCCCGATTTCCGGATCAGACACGAGAACTCTGGATTGCACAACGAACTTTCGCCAATGCCTGGCATACGAAACAAAATGTGCAGCCTGGCTTGAATCCTTTCGCGCCATTTCGAGCAGTGAGGCGACAATCGCCCTGGGATCACGTTCGATGATGAAAAAACGGGCGGACGGATAAGTGCGCGCCAGTAAAGGCAGAAAATCGATCGTCCAAACCTCTTTCGAACCGCACCAGGGATTACGCGCACCCCGCTTGGAATTCCCGATGATGTTCAGCGCACTGTCGAGGAATGTTCCATAGTCGGCGCCGCCTGCCTGCATGAGTTGCACGGCACGCGCGCGGGACTCCAGGCCGGCACGCGCAGAAATCGCGTCGCGCAATTCGGCTTCATCTCCCGTCCTGAACGAGTGGTGCGCAGTGGCCGCCGCCAACAAGTCGAGCGTCGCAGGTCCGCAGGGGTTGAAGTAGTAGTCCTCGAATGCGCCGTGCGGATCAAAGGCGCCCTTGATCTGCTCGTCGCAACAGCCTTCGATGATGCGGTTTCGCAAGGACTTGAAGAACGGCATGAACGGATCCAGCGCAAGCTCCACCTCCGGGTGGCGATTTAGCATCCGGCAAAGCAGGTTTGTTCCGGAGCGTGCTATTCCGAAAATGAAGAGGGGGCGCATCAAATGTGAAATTCCATGCGATTGGTTGCGCTCAATCAATCGGTACTGCTGCGACTATGAGATCGTCGCACTGTCTTCCCCTGTCGAGCGCAGCCTGGCTTTCATTGAGCATCGACGCAATCTTTTCGAGAACAGTCTCGTCATCGAGCTTCAGGGCGATCTGCACGAAAAGTTCGTAAACGTCCATCCCGAAATACCAGGCCGCAACGGGCCTAAATCCCTCGGCAACCAACGCGGTGCACAACGACGTATCCGTAAAGCAGTTCACATGGGTGGTCGGATCCATGTGTCGAGCCACCACAGCCCCTTCCGCCTGTTGTGCGGCCGACCCGACACAATTGAACCGCGGCACCTCGACGATCAGCATTCCACCCGTTGTGGCAAGACGACGACGCGCTGCGGCCAGCAGTTTTCGCGGCTGCGGAACGTACTCAAGCAAACCCCAGAACGTGACCAGATCGCCCGCCGACGCATCGTCCACAAGGAAATCCTCCGAGCGCAGTTCGACGCCAAAGGCCAATTTCGCGAATCTGCGCGACGAGGCGCTCCGTTCATAGCCAACAGCATCCATGCCGGCTCTGGCAGCAGCGGTTACGAAATGTCCCCCGCCCGCACCGACGTCAACGAGACTCGTCGGAGCACGATTGAAGACGCGTTCATACTGCCGGCGAGCCCAGTCAAGCTTCGGTTCCGCGATCTGCCTGATGCGGAAGTCCTGGGCGACGGGGTCGATATCCGTATATTCTGAACTGTGCAGTGCCGATTCAGAGAACAGGGCGTCCAGCATGCTCTGGGAAGGCTGTTCACTTACGTAGACGTGACCGCACCCATGGCAGCGGACATACGGCACTTCGAAGACCCTCATGGCCACACTCGCGCCTCCGGTCGCTTGGCCGCAACATGGGCAATTTGCCAAGGCGTTGCGAGGCGCATCGCGGGCATACAGCCTAGCCGCGCTCTTTTCCAGAAATGCGGCGTATTCCCTGATTTCCCGCAGTGACGTCCCTTTCAGGGAAAGCACATCGAGTCGCTTTCCGACAGTGACATCGACGCAATGAGTCTCGCCACGGTACTCCCAAACCTCGGTCATTTGGTCTTGGTGGGGGCCGTCCAGGGTAGTCCGCTTGATCCAGGCGTCTTTGGGGGATTGGGGATTCAGCATTATTTCTCCGTGGCACACGGCATGTGCGCCGGCGACAGTCCGGGTACCAATGCCCCGACATGCGATGCCGGGCCAAGCGCGCAAATTCGAACTCCGAGCAAATCGACCATTGGAGAATGTGCCCCGCAACTACAGGTCCAGCTCCCGAAGTATGCGTTCCGCGCATGCCTCGGGACCTTCTTGTAGCGTGTTCAGACGCAGTTCCGGTGACTCCGGTGCCTCGTAAGCACTGTCGATCCCAGTGAAATTCTTCAGGTCGCCGCGACGCGCCTTGGCATACAACCCCTTGGGGTCGCGCCGCTCGCACTCTTCAAGCGGAGTATCAACATGAATTTCCAGGAACTCGCCCGGTTCGAAAAGGGAGCGCGAAAAGGCACGCTCCGACCGGAACGGAGAAATGAATGACACTATTACGATCAGACCGGCATCGACAATCAGCTTCGCTACCTCCGCCACGCGCCGAATGTTCTCCACCCGATCTGCTTCAGTGAATCCGAGGTCGCGATTGAGACCGTGACGAACATTGTCCCCGTCGAGCAGGCTGGTGTGCCGGCCCTCCGCATGCAAGCGCTTTTCCAGCAAATTCGCGATTGTCGACTTTCCCGACCCGGAAAGGCCCGTCAGCCATACGCAGCGCGGACGCTGAAGCTTTAGAGCAGCACGTGCCGATTTGTCTACCGACAACGCCTGCCAGTGGATATTCGCGGCGCGCCGCAGGGCAAAATCGATCATGCCAGCGCCAACCGTCTCGTTGCTGATGCGGTCGATCAGGATAAAAGCACCTAGGCCGCGGGCCGTCTCGTAACGCTCAAACGGCACCGGGCGATCCATGCCGATATTGACAACCCCAATCTCGTTGAGCCCAAGTTCTTTCGTGGCGAGTTCCGCTCCGCTGTTGACGTCGATGCGATACTTTATTCGACTCACCATCGCACCTGTCAAGCAGGTGTGGATTTTCACAAGATAGGCTCGCCCCGCAACGAGGGGATGATCGGACATCCAAAGCAGATGTGCCTCGAACTGGTCGGCAACCGGAATTGGAGACTTTCCGGCCGCAATAACATCTCCCCTGCTGACATCGACTTCTTCACAGAGGGTGAGGGTGATCGATTCACCTGGGCCGGCACGAGCAACCGACTCGCTCGCCGCAATAACCGACTTTACTGCCACCTCGCTTCCGCCAGGTGCCACTCGAACAACGTCCCCCGGCCGCACTTCCCCACAAGCGATTCGGCCACAAAAGCCGCGGAATTCGGAGTTCGGTCGATTCACCCATTGCACCGGCATGCGGAAGTCGCCGGCAACGGCCGGCGTCACCCGCACGGACTCCAGGTATTCAAGCAAGGACGCGCCTGCATACCACGGCGTGTCGGCACTGCGGGCGATGACGTTGGCTCCTGTAGTCGCGGCGGTAGGTATCGCCTTGACCGAAGCGAAACCCAGTCCGGCAGAAAAATCGCGGAACCGTGCCACGATTCTCTCGAAAACCACCTGATCCCAATCGACAAGATCCATCTTGTTGACAGCCAGAACAATGTGCTTCACCCCCAGCATGGCGACAATGCGGCTATGCCTGCTGGTTTGCACCAGCAAACCCTTACGCGCGTCCACGAGAAGAATCGCAAGGTCGGCAGTGGAGGCCCCTGTGGCCATGTTCCGCGTGTATTGCTCATGACCTGGGGTATCCGCCACGATGAACCGACGCGACAAGGTGGAGAAAAATCGATATGCAACATCGATCGTGATTCCCTGTTCGCGCTCAGCATGCAATCCGTCCACCAGCAACGCAAAATCTAGTTCCTCTCCCCTGGTGCCGAAGCGCGACGAATCCTTGCCCAGCGTGCTCATCTGGTCGTCAAATACCTGCTTGGACTCATAGAGAAGTCTGCCGACGAGTGTCGACTTGCCGTCGTCGACACTGCCACATGTGATGAAACGCAATGGCTCGATCATCAGAAGTACCCCTCCTGCTTCTTGCGTTCCATCGATGCGGTACTGTCGTGATCAATCAGCCGGCCCTGCCTTTCGGACGTACGGGCTCCAAGCGTTTCCCGGACGATTTCCTCGAGCGTAACCGCATTGCTTTCCACCGCCGCTGTAAGCGGATAGCAGCCCAGCGTCCGGAAACGTACGGCACGCATCTCCGGCTTCTCTCCGTCCTGAAGCGGCATGCGCGCGTCGTCGACCATCAGCAACTGGCCGCCCCGACGAACCACCGGACGTAGCTTGGAAAAATATAGCGGAACGATCGGAATCCGCTCCTTTGCGATATACATCCAGATGTCAGCTTCGGTCCAGTTCGAAATTGGAAACACCCGAATCGATTCGCCTGGATTGATACGGGTGTTGTAGAGATTCCACAATTCCGGGCGCTGCACCTTGGGATCCCAGCGATGTCCTTTGGCCCGAAACGAAAATATCCGCTCCTTCGCCCGCGATTTTTCCTCGTCGCGCCTCGCGCCGCCCATTGCGAGATCAAAACCATGCTTGTCCAGCGCCTG
>JAYSPJ010000563.1:0-3876 GCA_043722155.1 Bradyrhizobium sp. | reverse complement strand
GAGGGATGCACCGCGCCGCCATAGACCGCGGAGAGAATGCCCCAGGTCGCGTCGTGGATATCGGCGGGCTGGCTGGAAGCCGGCAACCCGCCGGGATAGGTCATCGCCGCGAAGTAGCTGTCATTGGCGTCGCGGATCCAGCGCGCGCGCGGCAGATAGGCGCGATATTCGCCGGCGCTGCGGCCGCACAGCATCGGCTGGCTGGCCGCCGTGACGATATCCGGATCGAAGCTTTCGCCCTTGGCCGAAAAGCACGCCTGATCGAATTCCGGATCGGCTGGCGCGCGCGCGCAGAATCCGTGGCCGGCGAAGGCGGGCTGATGCGCATCGACGAAGGTCATGCGGTCGGCGGCGGGATCGCGGCACAGCACCCCCGACTGGCACAGCGCCAGCGCCTTCAACTGCGGCAGGAACTCGTTCTGTACGTAATTGGAGACGTTGGCGAGCCGCTGCGGCTGCGCGTTGAACGAGGGGTGAATGTCGAAGCCGGCGGGTCCGCCGGGGCAGGGGCCGCCGCCCTCCGCCAGTGTCGGATTGGCGTAGGAGACAAAGACGACCCGCTGGAGGTCGCCGACCAGCGGCTTCAGCGCTTCTCTCAGTTTGCCGAATCCCTGCGGCAGGTCGCGCGCCATCGCCGCGCGTGAATCGTCCACCGACCCGATCACGCCGGTGCGCCGGAACAGCACGCGCTCGGTCGGAGTGTCCACGATCACGTCGGCGACCAGCCCGGAAAAATTGATGTCGTTGGCGCCGACCGACAGCAGCACCAGGTCGAGCTTGCGGTCGGGCTGGCGGCGCTTCGCGGCGGCGACGGCTTCGCGCAATTCGGCGAGCTGCGCGCTGACCGTGCCGGAGCATCTGGCCCCGGCTTTCGTCGGCGGGCATTCCCGCGCGCGCTGCGAGCCGAACAGCCCGTCGGCGATGGTGGCGCCGGTGCAGGCCAGCGGCAGATAGGTCACCGCGATGTGCGGATATTGCACGGCGAGCGCCAGCGCGGTGCGGGTCTGGTAGCTGTACAGCGAGCGATGGCAGGCCGAATTGAACCACAGCGCGCTCTGGCGCTGCCACACCTGCAGGGTGTCGGGCGCTTCGCAGGCCCGTCCGCCCTTGTACCCGGCGCGGCTCGGGCGGTAATATTGCGTATACGCCATCCCGAGATAGGAGCGGAAACAGAAACCCTCGTCCGACAGCGCGACCGGCCGGTCCGGATTGCCTTCGCCCGAGGCGATACTGTCGCCGAGACCGGCGATGAAGATATCGCGCACCGAAATCTCGGTGCTGAGCCGCTGCGGCGCGTCGGGGCCGGACGAGACATCCACCGTGGCGACCGTGGGCCGGCCGTAGCGCGCCCGGAAATTGACCGGTTCGGCGCAGTCGAAGGTCGATTGCCTGGGACCGTCGCCATCGTCGAGGGTCCAGGCGCAGGTGGCGCCGACCGGAACCTGTCCGGTCAGCCTGGCGGTGACCGGGTGCTCCGACGGTGTCAGGTAGCTTTCCCTAACGGTGTCGCGGGTGCAGGGCTCGCTGACGCGGCCGAGCAGATCGATGCAGAGCCGGTTCACCGTATTGCGGGCCCAGCCGCGGCCGTCGCTCTGCAGTCCCAGCGCCTGTTCCGAGGCGAGAATGCTGCGGCCGCGCGCGGCGTCGGTGTGGAGCAGGAAATCGCGTTCCTCGCGGAACAGCCGGAAGCGGTTGCGGACCTCCCACGAAATCTGCATCGCGGCGTCAGGCGCGCCCTGCGCTGCCGCCGGCGCGTCCTGGGCTGGTGGCGGGGGGAGGGCGGTCTGCGCCGTCGCCGGCAGCGCGCCCGGCGCCGCCGCGAGCAGGGCTGCGAGCATGATGAGGCGGAGTTGAATTCGAACCATGACGCGTTTGACGCTACCGGTAGGGCGGAAATAAGAGAACCCGAAACCGTCCCGATAACGCGGCTGTTACCCCCGCGCCTGCCGCTTCTCGACCGGCTGAGGCACCGCGGCGGAGGCCGTGCAGGCCTCGTTCAGCCGGCGGCGTTCCTGCCAGGGCAGCACGACGCTGAGCCACAATTCGCGGGCGCCCATGATCGAGATCGAGATTCCGAACGGAATCAGGAAATACAGGATCCGGAACACCACCAGGGTCGCCAGCAGATGCTCCCTGCCGAATTGAGGCAGGGCGACCAGCATGGCGGCGTCGAACACGCCGATCGAGCCCGGCGCGTGGCTGGCGAAGCCGAGCAGGGTCGCCAGGATGAACACCACCGCCAGCGAAACGAAGTCGATGCCGGGCTCGGCCGGCATCAAGAGATACATCGCCAGCGCGCAGAACCCGAGATCGACCACCCCGATCAGGACTTGCAGCAGCGTCAGCCGCGCCGAGGGCAGCACCACCTTCCAGCCGTGCTGCCCGAGTTCGCGGCGGGTCTCGCCGGTCACCAGCCAGACGAAATAGGCCGCGATGCCGGCCAGGCAGCCGATCGCGATCAGCCGGTTCATGGCCGGCGGCAACAGGTTCATCGCCGACGCCGCCCACGGGTGCCATGCCATGCCTATTCCCAGCACGAGCAGATTGCCCAGCCAGAACGTCAGGCCGGACAGGAAGCAGATCTTGGCGACGTCGATGGCGCTCAGCCCGTAATCCGAATAGATCCGGAAGCGGATCGCGCCGCCGGTGAACACGGTGGCGCCGATATTGTGACCGATCGTGTAGCTGGTGAAGCTCGCCAGCGCGGCGATGCGGTAGGGCACGTGCTTCTTGCCGATGGTTCGCAGCGCGAAGAAATCATAGAAGGTCAGCGTGCAGAAGGCGCCGACCACGCACAGTGCTGCGAGCGCGATGTGGAAAGGCGGAATCTCCGTCAATGCCGTCAGGATCACGCCGGAATCGACGCCCTTGAGGGTGCGGACCATCGTGGAGATGGCGAAGGCGATGATGAGGAGGCTCGCGACGATTCCGAGCCGTTTCCAGCCGATCCGTTCCTTGAAGCCACGCCTCAGCGTGGTCAGCAGTCGATGCATTCGTCCTCCCGGCGGGGCGGCAACAGGTTGCGGGCCATTTCGCGGCGATTGATGACAGGCGTTCCGCCAACCGCGCGATCTCGCGAAGACCCATAAGGCAAAAACGCCGCGTTGTGCAGTCCTTGACAACGCTTCGCTATCGGCCCCGTGCGGGGGCGGCTGTCACATTTCATACATATGCGTTGACGCGGAAAATTCGAGTCCCGGCATTGACCGGTATCAACCGAAGCCAGCGCGTGATGTTCCGCAGTTCCCTGTCGAAACAAAACACCCTCATGCTGAGGAGCGAGCGACGCGAGCGTCTCGAAGCATGGGCAGCAAGCGACTCACCGATCTCACATAGTCAGCCCGTAGCCCGTAGGGCGGATTGGAGCCGAAGGCGTAATCCGCCACTAGAGGTAAAGGCGGATCATTGATCCGCCCTACGGCCTACGGATTTCAACCGCCACCTTCGATGAACGGATTGACGATGGTGAGCCCGCCGAATGTGCGGCCGTGCTGCATGTCCTCGGTGAACAGCGTGTCGCAGCCGGCCTCCTGCGCCGCGGCGACGATCAGTGCATCGTGGAACGAGAGCCGGTTATCTTCAGCGAGCGTTCGCGCGGCTCTGTGCAGGTCGAGCGTGAGCGCCAGCGGCGGATCGACCACCGCGAGCACATCGGAAATCGCTTCGGCGATTTCACCCCAATCTCTTTGCTGCTTGCGCCGCGAGACGGCGGAGAACTCGTTGAGCACCTGGACGCTGATCTTGCCGCCGCCTGCGAACAGCGCCCGCGCCCGATCGGCCTTTCCGTCCGCTTGCTGGGCATAGACGAGAATGTTGGTGTCGAAGAAAGCGCTCACCGTTCGTTGGCTTCGTCGCGATCGAATTTGTAGTCGGGAG
>JAYSPJ010000562.1:0-2844 GCA_043722155.1 Bradyrhizobium sp. | reverse complement strand
TGTCGACGTCATCGACCGGCCGCGCCATTCCGGCGTGTCGAATTATGGTTTTCTCGATCGGCTATGGATCGGGATCATGGATCTCGTCGGGGTGTGGTGGCTGATCCGCCGCAAGAAACCGACGCCCGTTGCGACCGAGGTGACATGTCATGACTGACCTGTTCAACATGCTCGCCACCTATCTGCACGATGTCTTCGTCATCAAGTTCGATGGCTGGGTCATTCTGGGATTCGTGGCGCAGGGATTTTTCACCATGCGCTTCGTGGTGCAATGGATCGCGTCGGAGCGGGCGCGCAAGAGCGTGATCCCGGTGGCGTTCTGGTTCTTCTCGATCGGCGGCGGCATATTGCTGCTGGTCTATGCGCTGTATCGCCGCGATCCGGTGTTCATCGCCGGCCAGTCGCTCGGCCTCGTGGTGTATTTTCGCAACCTGTATTTTATCATCGTCAACGGACGGCAGGCATCGGCGAAAGATTGAGCGAAGCCTTCCCGAAGGCCAATTCAAGACCGATGCCCGGACGCGGCGCGGCCCTGCCGCGGCGCCTCTACAAAAAAGCGAAAACAACCCCATGCACAGTAAGATACCTCGCCTGCAATGGTTTAATAATACCTCTCACTCGCTGGACCACGCCTCGAAATTCAAGTTGTTTCATTAAATGCCGCATCGTTCGAGCCTGGAAGTGTCTGCGCGGATTGATCATTGGTGGTCGATCGCGAAGGACGACATCCGGGTCACTCCATTCGCGAGGATGGCGACAGCCGGGCTGTTCCAGATCGGCCTTCCAGGTGGGGGAGCTGCGCTCGACACCTATAGCGCGATTGCGTTCGCTGAGCAGGCGATGGCCGCTAAAACCGGCCTGCTGGGACTTGCGAGCGCCTTCGCCGCCCGGCAGATGATCGCGCGTTTCTTCATCTCGGGTTTTGCCACCGAGGAACAGCGCGCCACATGGCTGCCGCGGATTGCGGCCGGTGAGGTCTGCACTGCGGTCGCGATCTCCGAGCCGGGCGCCGGCGCGCATCCAAAGCATCTGCAGACCACAGCTGAATCCTGTCGCGTGGGATATATCATCAGCGGCCGCAAGGCCTGGGTCACCAATGGCCCGGTCGCCGATCTGTTTCTGGTCCTGGCGGTAGTCGCGGTCGAGGACGGCCGCAAGCGCTATGGCCTGTTCATGCTGCCGAAGGCGACGCCCGGCCTTGTGATAAAGCCGATGGCGGCGCTGGACATGCTGGCGCCGGCGACCCATTGCGAACTCGAGCTCGATGGCTGCGAGGTGCCGGCGTCCGCGCGGGTTGGCGACTTGCCCGACGCCTATCCGGCCATGGCCTTGCCGTTTCGCGATATCGAGGACACCGTCGGAACGGCGAATGTTTCGGGACTGCTGAGCTGGCTGCTGGACAAGGCCTCCGCGCATATCGAGCGGACGGAAGAGAATGCCTTGCGGCTCGGCCGCATCGCGGGTCTGGTGTCGCTGGTGCAGGCGGCGAGCCGGCTCGCGGTGGCTGCGCTCGATGGCGAGGGAGAGGATGTTCCGGCGCGCGTGATCGGCGTAAGGCTGCTGGCGCGCGACATTGTCGACGAAATCCGCGAACTGCTGGGGCAGGGCGCGCCGGTCGACGAAGCGACCGCCCGGGCGCTTGCCGCGTTCGACATGCTGGCCTCGGTGGCGCGCGAGCCGCGCAAGGTGCGGCAGATCAGGCTTGGAAATTCAATCGGAAGCGAGAACCAGTAATGAATACCCATCTGCCGGCGGATTCGATCGAGGCCGTCACCCGCGGGCTGGCGTCAGCCGGCTATATCGCCAGCAAGCAGATCGCGACCGCGGTCTATCTGGCCGAGCGCATCGAGAAGCCGATTTTGGTGGAAGGCCCGGCCGGCGTCGGCAAGACCGAACTGGCCAAAGCGCTGGCGGCGTGGCGTGGGCTGAAGATGATCCGGATGCAGTGCTATGAGGGGCTCGATGAAGCCAAGGCGCTGTACGAATGGAAATACGCCAAGCAGCTGCTCTACACCCAGATCCTGAAGGACAAGCTCGGAGAGGTGCTGGGTGGCGCCGACACGCTGGCGGCGGCGCTCGGCAAGCTGCACGATTTCGGCGACGTGTTCTTCTCCAAGGAATTCGTCGAGCCGCGCCCGCTGCTCCAGGCGCTGGAACAGGAAAAGGGCTGCGTGCTGCTGGTCGACGAAATCGACAAGTCGGACGCCGAATTCGAATCCCTGCTGCTGGAAATCCTCAGCGACTACCAGGTTTCCATCCCCGAACTCGGCACCGTCACGGCGATCGTGAAGCCGACGGTGATATTGACCTCCAACGGCGAGCGCGATCTCTCGGACGCGCTGAAGCGCCGCTGCCTGCATCTGCATATCGGATTCCCGGAGCAGAAGCTGGAAGAACGCATCGTCGAAAGCCGCGTTCCCGGCATCTCCGCGACCCTGCGCAAGCAGATCGTCGGCTTCATCAACCAGGTCCGCGCGCTGGACCTGAAGAAGCTGCCCTCGGTCAGCGAGACCATCGACTGGGCGCGTGTGCTGGTGCTGCTGCAGTCGACGGAGCTCGATCACGAAACCGTCAAGGACACCCTCAACGTGCTCCTGAAATACGAGGCCGACATCGAGACCACGATCCCGCAGGTAACGAGCTTTGTCGCCAAGGCCGGCCGCCACGGCGTGTTCGGCTGATGCGAGAGGAACTGCATCGTTTCTTCCGGGCGGCGCGCGGCGCCGGCGTTCGGGTCTCGCCCGCGGAAAGCATCGATGCCATGAAGGCGGTGGCCGATGTCGGCTTTGCCGAGCGGGGTATCCTGCGCGACACGCTGCTGCTGACGCTGGCCAAGAGCCAGGA
>JAYSPJ010000561.1:0-2755 GCA_043722155.1 Bradyrhizobium sp. | reverse complement strand
CGTGGCGGTCTCGACCATCGCGCCGACCACTTTCGGGTGCTGTCCCATGCCGAGATAGTCGTTGGAGCACCAGATCACGACGTTGCGCGGCCCCTTCGGGGAATGCCACACCGCATGCGGGAACCAGCCCGCGACCCGCTCGAGATCGGCGAAAACCCGGTAACGCCGCTCGTCATGCAGGCGGCTGAGGGCGGTGCTGAAGAATGGGCTGTAATCCATCGCAAAACCTGAAACGGTGCGTGAAGCCGGGACGGCGTGCCCCTTTTTAGAGCGTTTCTACAATTAATGTCGAGCGGGAATAAGGGCCTTGATCAGGATCAAGTCGGGGCTTTCAATCCGGCATCGTGTCCGCAGGCCGCCAACTGTTTTGCCGCGCTCTGCTTTTGTTCAAGGCGCGATTTCGGTCAGCTGTAGGTGAGGGACCATCCGGGTCCGCGTAGCCAGTTCGACCGGCACGCCGCCGAACTCGGCATGAGCCGCTCCAGCTTTTTCGGGCTCGCGGCCACCACGGCGCTGGGCATGTTCCCCTGCGGGCGGAAGGGCCTGGGGGGGCCCGGTCGAAGGTCCGCAAAGTTAGCGGGCTGCGGGCCGGAAAAGTGCCGGCCAAAAAGCCGTCTCGTTGAGCGGGATGCCGGATTAACCGGCGCTTTACCATGTTTGCGGTAGTTTTTTGGTTCGAGTTCCAACAAGGGTCACGCGTATGGCGTTCCGCGCAAATCAGCAGCTCCGTGACGATACTTATCGGTACAAGTCTTGCGCCAGTGAACCCGAGAACATTGTGAGCTTTGCCTCCTCCGCCACCAGGGATGACGGCGCCACCGCGCTTGACCTCGTGCACCAGGCGGCGGAAATCTTCAAGGGTATGGAAAATCACGCGCGCGAAACCGAAGCGCGGGCGCAATCGGCGTGCGAACGCCTCGCGGCAAAACTGCGGATTGCCGAACAGCAAAGGGATGCCGCAGAGCGCGCGCGCCGTGAAGTCGTCAATGAACTCAATGACAAGCTTCAGGACGTCTCGAGAGCCTTGCAGCAGGCCCAATCACGTATTGTGGGCGCGGAAGAACGCATGATAGCGGCCGAATATCGCGCGCAGGCGACCGAGGCCAGGCTTTACAAAGCCAATCAGGAAATCGCCGCCGTCGAGGAAGCTATCCGCAAGCGGCTGCTCTGAATAATTCCCGATATCGATGTCGCCTGCCCGGTATGCCCTGCGGAAATCCGCTTTGGCATCAGGTGGTCCTGAAGCGGAGCACCCCGTCGGCTTGCTCGGAGTCGGCCGTCCCTCGACCAGCATGTAATTGCGGCGGGAAAGCCCATCTGGCGCAGGTCGAGCACGTGTTTGCGGAGCACGACCGGCACCAGTCCTCGGCCCGAGATTGCCGGCGAAGATTCGCAGCGCGGCCGTTCGCGCGGATGAAGTTGGCACCGGAATTGGCGGGTGATCCGAGTGAATTATTAAGCAAACATTACGGACGATTGTGCTGGGCGACCGAGTGCTGGCAATGATTTCTATAGCGTGTTCGACCACGGCCCAAGCAATGGGTTGTTAGGGAGTTTCATTCAACGTCCACGAACGGCTGTATCGCGCGAATCGGTCGGGATCCTTCGAGGACATCGTCTTGCAAGCATTTCCCAGAATTCTAGGCCGCCATTATTTCGCAATTTTTGTGCTGGCCTCCGCCACTCTGTCCTATCAGATACTGATAACGCGCTTCTTCAGCGTCATGCTGTATTATCATTTTGCATTTGCGGCCATTTCACTTGCCATGCTTGGACTTACTCGCGGAGCGATGGAGGTCTACAATAACCCGACCCGCTACACTCCCGAAAAGGTGGGAGTGGAATTCGCACGCCACGCCGCGTGGTTCGCGGTCACCGGCGTTGGCGCAATGGTTGTTTTCCTGTGCGCGCCGCTCGTGATTCCCGAGCAGCACGTGGCGGTAGTCCTGGCGATTACGGCGTTGACCTTCGTCCTGCCGTTTACCGAAAGCGGGGTTTGCATCACGCTTTTGTTGACCCGGCTGCCATACAGCGGCGGAGGACTTTATGCGGCCGACCTTGCAGGGGCGGCGCTCGGATGCCTCGGCGTCATCTTCGTATTGCTCGTCGTCGATCCCGTGAGCGCCACCTTGTGGATCGGAGCCTTTGCCGCCGCTGCGGGTTGGTTGGTCGTGCGGGACAGCGGCGACGTCCGGAGCCTGCGCCTGAGCGGCGCCGTCGCGCTGACGCTGGCAGCCGCAGCCGGTGTGCACACCGGACTTGATGTTTCCGGCAAGAGCCATCTGGGCGTCTTCTGGGCCAAGGGGGCCGAGCAGATGGGAACGCTGTTCGAGCGCTGGAATACCTACTCGCGCGTCAGGGTGACCGCGAGGGGCGAGACCCCTCCGTTCGGCTGGGGCTTCGCCCGCGCGCATGAGACGAAAATCGATCAGAAACGGCTCGATATCGACGCCGATGCGGCTACGATCATCACAAGGTACGACGGCAATATCGACAAGCTATCCTACCTGAAGGACGATGTCATCAATGCGGCCTACCTGGTGCAACCGCCGACCGACGTCGCTGTCGTTGGCGTGGGCGGCGGTCGTGACATTCTTTCTGCGCTCTATTTCGGCGCCAAGCGCATCCGCGGAATTGAGATCAATCCTGCGATCTTCGAAGTTCTCACCGACAAGTTTGCCGATTTCTCCGGCCATCTCGATCGCCAGCCCGGCGTGTCGTTGGTCAATGCCGAAGCCCGCAGCTACATCAACCA